>DATIVQ010000144.1:0-5742 GCA_035465735.1 Rudaea sp. | reverse complement strand
CGAAGACACGGTGAAACACATCTTGTCGTAGATATCCATGAACGACATCGGCCCGGACGTGTAGGCGCCGGCGCCGGCAACGAAAGCGCCGCGCGGGCGCAAGGTCGAGAATTCATAGCCGATGCCGCAGCCGGCCTTGAGCGTCAGGCCCGCCTCGTGGACTTTTTCCAGGATTCCATCCATCGAATCCTCGATCGTGCCCGACACCGTGCAGTTGATCGTGGACGTGGCCGGCTTGTGTTCGAGCGCGCCGGCATTGGAGGTGATGCGGCCTGCCGGGATCGCGCCGCGGCGCAGCGCCCACAGGAAGCGCTCGTACCAGTATTTCTGCTTTTCCGGCGTGCCTTCGGCCTCGGCCAGCGCACGGGCGACGCGCTGGTAGGTGTGATCGATGTCCGCGTCGACCGGGGCGCCCTGCTTGGTCTTGAGCCGGTACTTCTTGTCCCAGATGTCCTGAGAAGCGGGTTGCATGGGGATCGGCGCGGCCGCGTCGCGATTCAGGGCCTCGATACGCACGGTGTTCATTTTTTTGTCGTTCTCCCTAAATGTTGCAGTTTGCCGCTGCTTTTTCATTTCTTTTGACCGCTGCGCGTCCGTTGCGTTACGGCGAAAAACGTCCCGTCAGCGCTCATGCCGGGCGGGAACCCGGGTTCAAGCGCTATGCGTTTATTTCTCGTCGTTATCCGCCTCTCCGGCCCGCTGCGAGCGGGTCACTCTGTCGACGGGCAAAACCCATGATTTGGGCCTGCTAGTCGAGTCTAACCACAAGATATTGTGTCCGGTGAAGGCAAAGTACGCCATACAAACAGCATTGTCAAAAGGTTTTTTTTTGCTCGGTCTTTCAATCAATTGCACAGGAATTTTCGTAATTCGCTCGAAGTCCCGCATTTATCGGTGGACGTAACCCGGCTAGCGTGCATCACGGGCGCGATGCAGTGGAAACCGATGCCGGAAAAAACGGTCTGTTTCGGCGCCGATTCATTCATTTTCGAGGACTACATCATGCGTATCCGCCTGCGAACCCCCTTCCTGACTGTCCTGTTCGGCATGCTCGCCGCCGCCTCGCTGTGGACCTGTGTGTGGCCGGCGACCTGCACCGCCGGCACCCTGCCGGTCGCAGTGGATGGTCAGCCATTGCCCTCGCTCGCACCGATGTTGGCCAAGGTCATGCCGGCGGTCGTCAACATCAATTCCAAGACCCGTGTGCGCGTGCGCAATCCCTTGATGGAAGATCCGTTCTTCCGCCAGTTCTTCGGCATGCAGGACATGCCGCGCGAGCGCATCGAGCAATCCCTGGGCTCGGGCGTCGTGATCGACGCGGCGAAAGGCTACGTGCTGACCAACAACCACGTCATTGCCGGTGCCGACGATATCGCCGTGATCCTGCACGACGGGCGCACGCTCAAGGCCCAGGTGGTCGGCACCGACCCGGATACGGACATCGCCGTGATCCGCATTCCGGCGCAGAACCTCATCGCGCTGCCGCTCGCCGATTCCAGCCGATTGCGCGTTGGCGATTTCGTCGTCGCCCTGGGCGATCCGTTCGGACTTGGCCAGACGGTCACTTCCGGCATCGTCTCGGCGCTCAATCGCAGCGGGCTGCGCGGCCTGGGTTACCAGAACTTCATCCAGACCGACGCTTCGATCAATCCGGGCAATTCCGGTGGCGCGCTGGTCAACCTGCGCGGCGAACTGGTAGGGATCAATTCGGCGATCTACTCGCCATCCGGCGGCAATGTCGGCATCGGCTTCGCGATCCCGTCAAACCTGGCGAATCAAGTCATGCGCCAACTCATCGCCACCGGCACCGTCGCGCACGGCTCGTTGGGTCTGGCGGCGCAGGACATCACGCCGGACATCGCGGCTGCCATGGGCCTGGGTGCCGGCGCGGGCGCGCTGATCACCCGCGTGCGCGGTGGGTCGCCGGCCGCGGCGGCAGGCGTCGCGCCCGGCGACGTGGTGACCGCGGTCGACGGCAAGCCGGTGCGCAGCGCTGGCGACCTGATGAACGCGCAAGGCATCCTGCCCGTCGGCTCGAACGTGCAACTGGATCTGCTGCGCGACGGCAAGGCCTTGCAGGTGAAGACCCGGCTGGATGTGGACAAACTCGCCATTGCCGATGGCGCCGGTCTGGATGCGCGTTTGCGCGGCGCGCAACTGTCGGAAGCCGATCCGAATGCGCGCCGTGATGGCCTTGCCGGGGTGCGCGTGGATCGCGTCGCTGGCGGCAGCCGTGCGCAGGGCAATGGCCTCAAGCCGGGCGACCTGATCGTAGGCGTCAACCAGGTCGACGTTTCTAACCTGAACGATCTGCGGGGGTTGCTGGCACGCGCTCCGCGCCAGGTGCTGCTGTCTGTGGTGCGGGGACGCGACGCGTTGTTTGTCCCGCTGCGCTGAGTCTTCGGCTCTATAATCTGTGCGGATGCCACGTCGCCGACTTGCGGCGTGGCCCTTAATCTGTCGAGGTGAGCTCGTGACCATTCGCTCCATCGCCCGACGTATCGGGCTGCTATCCGTATTGTGCGTTGGCGGCGTGGCTTTGGCTGTCGCACCCGCCAAGCATCAGACGACCAAAAAAAGCGAAGCGATGAAGGCATCCTCGGCCGACAGTATCGTTCTGCGTGGCGATCATTCCACGACCCGCATCTACGAAGCCCTGGCCAGGGCTTTCGAGAAAGCCGGCGACGGACGCGTGACCGTGCAACCGTTCAGCACGATTTCCGGGCTGGATGCGGTGCATGCGGGGACGGCCGACGTCGCCGCCAGCGCGCGCGCGGCCATGCCCGATCGCGCCGAGGAGGCGGGCACCAATTTCCATCCCGTGGCGTGGGACGCGCTGGTGCCGATCGTTGCGCCATCCAATCCGGTGAGCAACATCACGCTCAAGCAATTGCACGACGTGTACCTCGGCCGGATTACGAACTGGAAGGATCTGGGCGGCAACGATGCGCCGATCAACCTCGACGGCGTCGCCGCGCCGCTGGACGGCGTCGAGTATTCCACGCGCCTGCTCCTGTTCCATTACGGCGACCAGGACGTTTCCGTATCGCGCATGTACGTGAACACGGAAAAACTCGAAGAGGACATCGCCCTGAACGCGAACGGGCTGGGCATGAGCACGCTATCGGGCGTAATGCACAATCCCAAGGTGAAGATGCTCGGCGTCGAAGGCGTGCAAGCATCAACGGCCACGATTGCCGATGGCAGCTACCCGCTGTATTCGGCGATCTACCTGGCCACGCGCAATGATGGACCGCACAGTGCCGAAGCGGAAAAATTCGTCGCCTTCGCGGACAGCGATGCCGGCAAGGCGATCCTGCGCCGGGAGGGCCTGGTGCCCTATGCGGATGCGCCCGACCTGACAACGACGAAACAGGAGGCGCGACTCGCCCTCGTGGAGGCGCGCCTGAAGCCACCCATGTTGACGATGCAGGGCCGTCCGGTATCGGCGCCGAATGCGACCGTCGACATGCTGACCCGCACGGCGCCGACGGCGCCGGAGACGCAGCAAGTTCGGATCGAGGCCGCGCGCCTGAAGGCCGCGAAACAACCGAAGGACGATCCACCCAAGGACGCCGGCCACTGACGTGGACATCGCCGCGATCACGCTCGATCTCGACGACACGCTGTGGCCGATCGCACCGGTCATCGCGCGCGCCGAAGAGCGCCTGGACGCCTGGCTGAAAATCCATTGTCCGCGTGCGGCGACAGCGTATCCGATTGCGGCAATGCGGGATCTGCGCGAGCGCGTGGCCGCGGAAAATCCGCATCTGTCCCACGATTTCACCGCGCAACGCTGCTTGTCGCTGCGCCGCGCATTGGTTCCGCACGGGTATGGCGAAGACCATGTCGAGGCGGCCTTCGCCGAGTACTATGCCGCGCGCAACGAGGTGGAGTGCTACGCCGATGCGTTGCCGGCGCTCGAACGCCTGGCGGCGCGCTATCCGCTGGTGTCGCTGAGCAATGGCAACGCGGATCTGCACCGGATCGGGCTCGACCGGTTTTTCCGCTTCAGCATCTGCGCGCGCGAATGCGGCGTGGGCAAGCCGGCGCCGGCGATTTTCCAGGCCGCCTGCGCGAGTTTGAACCTGCCGGCGCAGGCGGTTCTGCACGCAGGCGACGATGCCGAACTCGACGTCGCCGGTGCGCATGCCGCCGGCCTGCGCAGCGCGTGGATCAACCGAAATGGTTCGGCATGGGCCGGCGCCGCGCCGCCGCATATCAGCGTGCGCAACCTGCACGAGCTCGCCGATCGGTTGCTGCAACCCGCCGCTTCGCCCGTCTCGATGGCGGTGTTGGCATAGTCCCTGCTTTATCGGATGTAACGCCGCAACTTGTCGATCCAACACGTTGAGTCGGCGACAATTCCGAGGAGGGGAAATGCACGGACTGATATCCACCGGCCGCCGCGCCATCGACCTTGTCGCGGCGGATGCGGGCAATCTGGAAAAGATCGTGCGCGGCCTGGGCGACGGCGCGCGCCAATGGCTTGTTGCAAACGGTTTCCGCGCCGATGCCGGCAGTTATTGCCCGCTGCCTGACGCAAAAGGTCAATTGCGCACTGTCCTCGCCGGGGTTTCACGCCATGACGACGTTTTCGCGCTGTCCGCGCTGCCGCATGTGTTGCCGGCCGGCGACTACCGGTTGTCCGATCGCGGCCTGAAACTCGATCCACTGCGTGCCGCGCTTGGTTGGGGTTTGGGTGCTTATCGCTACGCACGCTATCGCAAATCCACGCGCGATGCCGCCAATTTGGCGGTAGATGCAGGCACGATGCGCGCTGTTGGGCCATTGCTCGATGGCATCGCGCACGTGCGCGACCTCGTCAATACGCCGACTCAGGATCTGGGTCCGGCCGATTTGACCGCCGACGTGGCGGCGCTGGCACGCCGGCATCGCGCGAAATTCCGCGAGTGGTCCGGTGCGGCCCTGCTCAAGGCGAGCTTCCCGACCATCCACGCCGTTGGCCGCGGTAGTCATCGCCCACCGCGACTGGCCGAGCTGAACTGGGGCAATGCGCGCGATCCGCACCTGGTGCTGGTCGGCAAGGGTGTGTGCTTCGATACCGGCGGACTGGACCTCAAGACCGCTGACGGCATGCGCTGGATGAAAAAGGACATGGGCGGCGCGGCGCATGCGATCGCGCTGGCCGGCCTGATCATGCAGGCGAAATTGCCGGTGCGCCTGACCTTGCTGATTCCGGCGGTGGAAAATGCGGTGTCCGGCGAGGCTTACCGTCCCGGCGAAGTCATCCGCACGCGCGCCGGCATCACCGTGGAGGTCGACAACACCGATGCCGAGGGCCGCCTCATCCTTTGCGACACACTCACCTACGCGGTCGAGAAGAAACCCGACCTGATCGTGGATTTCGCCACGCTCACGGGCGCCGCGCGCGTGGCGCTGGGTCCAGAACTGCCGGCGCTGTTCGCCAACCGCGACGATCTCGCCGCCGCCGCGCTCGCTGCCGGCACGCGCGAAGCCGATCCGCTGTGGCGTCTGCCGCTGTGGCAGCCGTATTCGCGCATGCTCGAATCGTCCATCGCCGACATCGCGAACTCGGGGTCATCGCGCCATGCCGGCGCGATCACGGCGGCGCTCTACCTGCAGCGTTTCGTGCCGGACGCGCAGGCCTGGATGCACGTGGACGTGTACGCCTGGAACGATGCCGACCGGCCTGGCCGGCCGAAAGGCGGCGAAGCGCAAGGCTTGCGCGCGTTTTTTGCGATGCTGAAAGAGCGCTAT
>DATIVQ010000143.1:0-2206 GCA_035465735.1 Rudaea sp. | reverse complement strand
GAACGTGACCCATCTGCTCGCCGCGTTCGGCCTGTTCGCGTTCGGCTCCGGACCGATCAAGGGCTTCGCCGTGACCCTGGCCATCGGTATCCTGACCTCGATGTTCACCTCGGTCACGGTCACCCACGCCATCACCAATCTTATCCACAGTGGCCGCAAGCTCAAGGGGCTGGCGGTCGGCGGCGGCCACGCGCGGCCGGCGGGAGCGTAAATCATGGAAATCTTCAAACACGATGCCGCTATAAACTTTCTCGCCTGGCGCCGGATCAGTCTGGTCGTCTCGGCGATTCTGGTCGTGCTCTCGATCGGAGCGATCCTGACGCGCGGCCTGAACTACGGCCTCGACTTCACCGGCGGCATCCTGATCAGCGTCAAGTACGAGCAGCCCGTCGACATCAGCGACGTGCGCGGCGCGCTGGATACGGCCGGCTTCGACCACGCCGTCGTGCAGAGCGTGGGCGGCGCGCGCGAAGTCTCGATTCGCCTGCAACCGGGCCGCGACAAGGCCGCTGCGGCGATGAATTCGGGCACCGTCAAGCAAAGCGACAAGGTTGCCGCGGACGTCATGGCTGCGCTCAAGGCCCAGCGCAAGGACGCAACCATGTCGCGCGATCCGGACTACGTCGGTCCGGAAGTCGGCGATGAGCTCAAGAGCGACGGTGTGACTGCCGTCATCTTCGTCATCATTGGCATCATGATCTACATTGGCGTGCGCTTCGAATGGCGCTTCGCGATTGCCGCGATCGCCTCGGAATTCCACGACACGCTGCTGACGATCGGCTTCTACGCGTTGACCCAGCACGAATTCGACATCACCGTGCTGGCCTCGGTGCTGGCGGTGGTCGGTTACTCGATCAACGACAAGGTGGTCGTGTTCGACCGCGTGCGCGAACTGTTCCGCGCCACGCGCAAGGGCGAACCGGTCGATATCCTCAACAAGGCGATCAACTCCACTCTGTCGCGTACCATCATCACCTCGGTGTTCACGGGCATCACCATGATCGCGCTGTACTTTTTTGGCGGTCCGGCGGTGCATGGTTTTGCGCTGACGATGATCATCGGCATCGTGATCGGTACGTTGTCGTCGATCTTCTTCGCCAGCCCGATCCTGCTGTGGCTGGGCGTATCGAAGAAAGACCTGATGCCGGTGACGCGTGACAACCCGGAGTTGGCGCGCAGGCCCTGATCGCCATTCGCGGCTTCAAGCTTCCGTCCGTCCTGCGGCCGGCCGGGTGACTTCTTTGCTCGTGCAAAGAAGTCACCAAGAAACACGTTCAGAGCAGAGTATCCCTCGCGAGGAGCTTCACAAAGGCTCTGCGAAGGGATGAAGCCTTCGTTTACAACCCTGTCGTTCCGGGTTGAAGTTCACGCTATGCAAGCAATTCTGGTGTTGCGTTCGCTGTGATGATTTTCGTCATCGCCGTGGCGACGTGAATGTTGCCCGCGACGAGATTGCCACTGGCCGGCATTCCTTCGCGGCCGGCAAAATCGCAGAACTTGCCGCCAGCCTCGCGCACGAGCAGGCAGCCGGCTGCCATGTCCCAGGGTTGCAGGCCCGGTTCGAAGTAGCCGTCCAGGCGGCCGGCCGCGACGTAAGCCAGATCCAGCGCGGCCGAGCCGGTGCGACGCAGGTCGTCGGCCTCGCGTAGCAGCGCGCGCGCAATTGCGAATTCCGCATCCAGATGCTTGTGCTGGCGCGGCGGAAAGCCGGTGCACAGGAGCGCGCCGGCCAGCGACTCGCGCTTGCTCACGCGCATGCGGCGGTCGTTGACGAATGCGCCGTCGCCCTTGCTCGCGGTAAACAATTCATCGCGCAGCGGATCGTAGATCACGCCGTGGACGAGGTCACCGTGGTCCATGAAACCGATCGACACCGAGTAATGCGGGAAGCCGCGCAGGTAGTTGTGCGTGCCGTCGAGCGGATCGACCATCCAGACCTTGTCGGACCTGCCGATCTTGCCGGATTCCTCACCGAGGATGGCGTGGTCGGGATAGGCGCGGCGAAGTTCCTTGATGATTTCGGCCTCCGCCAGCTTGTCGACTTCGCTGACGTAGTCGTGGCGCGATTTTTCCTCGACCACCAGCCCTTCTACGCGGTTGATGTAGCGCAGGATCACGGCACCGGCGGCGCGCGCGGCGCGAACCGCTACATTGACGGCGGGTCTGGGCATGACGGATTCCTGCTTTGGTCGTTGTAAAGAACGTG
>DATIVQ010000142.1:0-31347 GCA_035465735.1 Rudaea sp. | reverse complement strand
AACATCGCCTTCCTCGAACGCCTCGTGCGCCATCCTGCCGTGGTCGAAGGCCGCATCGACACCGGGTATCTGGACCGGCAATTGTCAGAATTCCTGCCGCAGGACGCCGATGCCGACGCCGCGACGCTATTTGCCGCGGCGACCGCCGCGCTGCTCGACGATGAAGATCGGGCGCGGCATCTGGCGCGTGCTGGCGGCGACCCGCATTCGCCATGGCATGACGCAGGCGCCTGGCGGCTCGGCCATCGCGGCAAGCGCATCGTCGCCCTGGAACAGGGTGGCAAGCGCATTGAAATCGCCGCATACGGCGTCGGCGGGAACTACGCGCTGGAGCATGGCGGCATGAGTTGCCAAGTCGCCAACTCAATCTTGCGCGATGGATTCCTCAACGCCCAGTTCGATGGTATTGCACGGCGCTTCCGGATTGATGCCGACGACATCCGTGTTCTCGTACACGATGGAACGCAACGCATGGGCTTCAAGCGGGCGCGTGCGTTCGCGTTCACGCCGAGCTCGCACAAGTCCGGTGACCGCATCGCCGCGCCGATGCCCGGGCGCGTCGTCGTGGTCAAGGTGAAACACGGCGACAAGGTCGAGCAAGGCCAGGAACTGCTGGTCATGGAAGCGATGAAAATGGAACTGAGCCTGAAGGCGCCGCATGCGACGATCATCGCGTCCGTGCATGCCGAAGCCGGCGAGTTCATCGAGGCCGACACGATACTCGTGCGCTTCGGAGACGCGCCATGAACACCCGCGCATGGATTTGGTTCGCGCTATCGGCGATCGCACTCGCCGGTTGTTCGGAGACACGTTTCGAGTCGCCGTTGGGCGGCCGGCAGAATAGCTGCGATGCGCGCTGGAAAGGTCTGTGGATCGGGCCCGATCCCGCCGACCAATCCGCCGCCATCTACGTCGACGAAGCCTGCCATTTGTTCGTGATCGACAAACCCGCGCCCGACAAACCGGTTCGGCGCGTCGCGTTGCCGGTACGTTACAAGTACGTCGACGGGCGCGATTACCTCAGCGTCGAAGCCGCCGCATTCAAGGAACTGGTCGATCTCGATCCGCCCTATGCCATCGAGCCAGCGCCTGCGCATGCCTATTTTTTCGCGCGTTACGCCATCAGCAGGGATCGTCTGGAAATCGATATGGTCAACAGCAAGCGCGTCGCCCAGCTTTTTATCGACGACAAGGTCGACGGCACGGTCGGCAAGTCCACGAACGGATTGCACGTGTTCGTGCGCGGCGATCCGGCACGCATGCTTGAGATCGTGCGCGGCCAACCCATTTTCGAAGGCGTCACCCCGACCATCCTCGTACGCAGCAAGCAAACCGCGGACGCCTTTGAGCGCAGTCTCGAACGCGCCTCCGCAAAGAAGCCGTGATGAGTTCCCTGCCTACCCACGTGCGCATTGTCGAAGTCGGTCCGCGCGACGGCCTGCAGAACGAAAAGGCCATCGTGCCGACGGCCGTCAAGGTCGAACTGATCGACCGGCTTTCGGATACGGGCTTGCAGACCATCGAAGCGACCAGCTTCGTCAGCCCGAAATGGGTGCCGCAACTCGCCGATGCCGCCGACGTCTATCGATCCATCCGCAAGAAACCCAACGTGCGTTATCCAGTGCTCGTCCCGAATCTGCAGGGTTACGAGCGTGCGCGATCCATCGGGGCAACCGAAGTCGCCGTATTCACGGCGGCCAGCGAGGCGTTCAACCAAAAGAACACCAATGCGTCCATCGACGAATCCATCGCGCGCTTTGTACCCGTGATGGAACGCGCCAGGGCCGATGGCGTCACCGTGCGCGGCTATGTTTCCACAGTACTTGGCTGTCCGTACCAGGGCGACGTGCCGGTTGCCGACGTGGTGCGTGTAGCCAAGCGTCTGCACGACCTGGGTTGCTACGAGGTTTCGCTCGGCGACACGATCGGCATCGGCACGCCGGTCAAGGCGCGCACGCTGCTCGCCGCCGTCGCCGAACAGGTTCCGATGGCCGCGCTCGCCGTGCATTTCCACGACACGCGCGGGCAGGCGCTGGCGAACATCCTCGCCTGCCTGGAACTCGGCGTCGCCGTCGTGGATTCTTCGGTGTCCGGCGCAGGCGGATGTCCCTATGCGCGCGGGGCGACCGGCAACGTCGCCAGCGAGGACGTCGTCTACATGCTGCACGGCATGGGGATACCCACGGGTATCGACATGGAAAAGTTGATTGACACCGGACGCTGGTTGAGCGCCCAACTCGTGCGCGACAACGGCAGCAAGGTGGGCAAGGCGGCGTGAGCGGCAGCGCACAGGAATTCCCCAACGCACAGCACGCATTCGCGCGTGGCGACTTCATAACGGCCTTCGACGCCGCAAGCAGGTTCCTGGCAACGGTGCCGGCGCATCTCCAGGCGCGCGCGCTGCGCGCGAATGCAGCCCTCCAGCTCGAGCGCTGGGCCGACGCGATTTCGGATCTGGACTGGCTGCTCGCACGCCAGCCCGATCATGCGGCGATTCGCCGCAATCTGTCGGTGTGCTGGATGCGTCTCGGCAACCGGCACAAGCAGCGCGGCGAACCAGCGCATGCCGAAACGGCTTACCGGAACGCGCTGAAGACGCTGCCGGACAATTCCGACGCCCACTTCAATTTCGGCATGCTGCTTCTGGAGTTACACCGCGCGCATGCGGCCGTCCAGCATCTGCAGCGCGCGGTTGACGCCGACCCTTCCAACGTCGCCTTCTTGCTCAAGCTCGCCGAAGCACAGATCGCCATCGACGCGCATGCCGCCGCACTGTCTGTGCTCGAAAGCATCACCACGCGCGGCGGCACGCGCGAACAGCTGCAACAGTGCAGCCGGCTGCTGCTGCGCGCCACCTCGCCGGGCGCCGCCAAACAATTGATGTTGCGGCTCATCGATGCGCGCCCCGAGGCGTCCGCCTGGGGCTACGAGTTCTGCCGTCAGCTGCGCAAGGACAGTGATCTCGCCGGCAGCCGCGAGATCCTGACCGTGCTGCGCGGCCGCGCGTCCGATCCGGCCGAACAGCTTCGCATCGACATCGCCGCCGCACTCGGCCTGCCTTCGACTTATTCCGGCAAGGCTGAACTGCTCACGATCCGTGATGAATATTCCCGCCTTCTGGACGGATTGACGGACGCTTACGCGCCGCAACGCGTGGCCCGCCTGGCGCCGCCGCCCGAAGCCCTGCTTTGGGACAATTTCCTGCTCGCCTACCAGGGTGAGGACGATCGCGAGCTGCAACGCAAATTCGGCACATGGCTCAGCACATGCCTGCAAGCATTGCTCCCCCAACGCATGCAGACGCGGCCACGCGCAATGCGCTCGCTTCCGCGGTTGGCGATGGTATCGAGCCGCTTCCACCAGTGCACGATCGGATCGTATTTCGCTTCCTGGGTCGAATTCCTGGGGCACGCCGGCTGGGAACTGCTGCT
The DNA here is from genome assembly GCA_035465735.1 of Rudaea sp. Taxonomy (GTDB): domain Bacteria; phylum Pseudomonadota; class Gammaproteobacteria; order Xanthomonadales; family Rhodanobacteraceae; genus Rudaea. The sequence continues at coordinate 27,916 of DATIVQ010000142.1, read as the reverse complement.
AGTCCACGTCGGTGAGCACCGCGACGAGTTGAGCGCGCGCCTGGCGCGCGCCGCCCACCGCGAAATCGGCCTCGCCGGAAGTCTTGCGGCGGCGGCGAGGACGCTGCAGGATCTCGACGCCGACATCATTCTTTATCCCGAACTCGGCATGGATTTGCGCACCCTCGGTCTGGCCGCGCTGCGCCTGGCTCCCGTCCAGGTCTGCGCCTGGGGTCATCCCGACACTACCGGGCTGCCGACGATCGACGCCTTTCTTTCCTGCGCCGAGATGGAGCCCGCGGACGCGGTTTCGCATTACACGGAACGGCTGCTCGGATTGCCGGGGCTAGGCACGCGCTACCTCAGTCACAGGCTCCCGGAACCAGCACCACGGGCCCGCCTCGATCTGCCGGACAAGGGCGTGCTCTACCTGGTGCCTCAGTCCCTGTTCAAGCTGCATCCGGACAACGACGCGGTATTCGTCGACATCGCGCAGCGCGATCAAGCGGCCGTATTCGTTTTCTTCGAGAGTCAGGATGGCGGCGCGCGCAATGTGTTCGATGCGCGCATTTCACGCGTGTTCGACAAAGCCGGAATCGACACGACCGCGCGTTTTCGGTTCCTGCAACAACGCCCCCGCGCCGACTATCTGCGCGTGAACATGGCCTGCGATGTCATGCTCGATACGCTGCGCTTTTCCGGCGGCAACACCAGTCTGGACGCGTTGCACGCGGGGTTGCCGATCGTCACCTGTCCCGGACGTTTCATGCGTGGCCGCCAGTCCATGGCCATGCTACGGCGCCTTGGCATGACTGAATTGATCGCCGAAACGCCGAAACAGTTTGCCGAACTGGCAGTCAAGATCGCCAACGATCGCTCTGGGCGCAACGAATTGGTGCAACGAATAAACGCCGGGCTGCCGGACTTGGCCGGATCCGAAGCGCCCCTGCATGCACTCGACGCGCACCTGAAATCCCTTCTCGCCGGCCGTTGAAGCGCGCTTATAATCGCACTCGCCATGCCCGCCCGCCTTGCTCCCGACCAATCCCGCGGTTACCTCGTGCCCATCGGCGCAAGCGTTCGTGGCGCCGGCCAGACGGGCATATTCCGCCGCCTGTTCGCGATACTCGGGCAGCGCGCTCGCGCGGCGATCATCGCCGCTTCCGCCGACGAGGCGCTGGCGGACGATCTCGATGCACGCCTCGTCGCCGACGGCGCCGGCCAGGTCCTGCGCATCGTGCTGGCCCAACGCGCCGACAGCGAGGCACAGGCGGCGCTTGCGGCGGTCGAGCACAGCGATCTGGTGGTGTTGTGCGCCGACCAGCCGCTGCGCCTTTCCACCCTTCTCGGCGGCACCGCGCTGGCGCGCCTGCTGCGCCGACGCAATGCGGACGGCATGGCCGTAGGCGGTATCGGCGCTGGCGCGTCCGTGCTGCCCGAGCATATGCTGGCCGGCAGCGCGCAGGGATCGTCGCCGCGCATGGGCAATGTCAGCCTGGCGCCAGGATTGGGTTTATCCAATCGCCTGCTGATCGATCAGGGTGGCGCGGGCGCTGATCGCCTCGGGCGTCTGCTCGGCGCGCTCGCACTCAATCCCTTCGTGCTCGGCATCGGCCTCGACGCCGACACCGCCGCTTTCATCGGCCCGGACAATGTTCTGGAAGTCGTTGGCATCGGCAGCGTCACCGTGGTCGATCCCACCGATGTCGGGCATTCCAACGCCGCCGATGCGGGACCCAGCGATCCGATCAGCATCACCAACCTGCGTGTGCACGTGCTGGTGCACGGCTCACGCTACGACCTCGACTTTCGCCGACCCTTGTGAGCTTTACGATCCGACCCATCGAGGCGCGCGATGACGCCGCCGTCGCCGCGATCATCCGCACGGTGATGCCGGAATTCGGCGCGGACGGCCCCGGCTTCGCGATCCACGATGCGGAAGTCAACGCGATGCACGCAGCCTACGCAAACTCCGGTCGCGCGTATTTCGTCGTGGAACTGGATGGAAAAGTCTGTGGTGGCGGCGGAGTGGCACCACTGGATGGCGAGCCCGCGGTTTGCGAACTGCGCAAGATGTACTTCCTGCCGGAGCTGCGCGGGCGCGGCGCCGGCGATGCGCTGATGCGCCGCTGCCTCGACGTGGCGAGCGCGCTCGGTTATCGCCGCTGTTACCTGGAAACGCTCACCGGCATGGATGCAGCAAAGCGACTCTACGACAGGCATGGCTTCAAACCCATTTGCGAAGCGATGGGCAAGACCGGCCACTTCAGCTGCGACAAATTTTTCATTCGCGATTTGTAACCTGCGCCTATCGGGTAAAATGCGCTTTCCACACAGGAAAGAATGCATGCAACTCGATCAGATCAAGGCCGTCGTCACCGGCGGCGTTTCCGGGCTCGGCTATGCCGTGGCAAGGCACCTCGTCACCCACGGCGCCAGCGTCGCCCTGTGCGACATCAACGACGAAAAGGGTGCGGCGGCAGTCGCCGAACTCGGCGCGAAGGCAAGCTACCAGCGCGTGGACGTCACCAGCGAAGACGACGTCGCCGCGGCGGTCAAGCAGGCTGCCGAGCGCATGGGCGGATTGAACGCGGCAATCAGCTGCGCCGGCATCCTTGGCGCCGGCCGCGTGCTTGGCAAGGAAGGCCCGATGCCGCTCAAGACGTTCCAGACCACGGTGATGGTGAACCTGATCGGCAGCTTCAACGTGGCCAAGTCCGCGGCTGATTTCATGCAGCACAACGCCCCAGGCGCGGACGGCGAGCGCGGCGTAATCGTGAATACCGCGTCCATCGCCGCCTACGAAGGCCAGATCGGCCAAGCCGCGTATTCCGCATCGAAAGGCGGCGTGGTCGGCATGACCCTGCCGATGGCGCGCGAATTCGCGCGTATCGGCGTGCGCGTGATGACGGTGGCACCGGGCGTATTCCACACGCCAATGGTCGACGGCATGCCGCAAAATGTATACGATTCCCTTTGTGCGCAAGTCCCGTATCCCTCGCGCCTGGGCACGCCCGGGGAATTCGCCGATACGGTCGCGTTCATTTTGCAGAACCGCTACATGAACGGCAGCGTGATCCGCGTCGATGGCGGGATCAGGTTGGCACCGAAATGAGAGCCTCCGAAATCAAGAAAGGCAATGTCGTCGAGCACAACGGCCGGGTCTGGCAGGTGCGTGACATCGAGCGCAGTGCGCCGCAGGGCCGAGGCGGCAACGTCACGTTCCGCTTCACCATGTACAGCGTGCCGGGCGCGCAGAAGCTCGATCTGTCGTTGCGCGCGGAAGACGAGCTAAGGGAAACCGAGCTGGAACGCCGCGCGGCAAATTTTTCCTACAAGGATGGCGACGCCTTCGTGTTCATGGACGCCGAGAACTATGCGCAGTACACGCTCGGCGTGGACGCGATCGGCGATGCGGCAGGCTTCATCGCGGACGGCCTGGAAGGCTGCTACGTGCAATTGATCGAAGGTGCACCCGTCGCCGTGCAACTGCCGTCGACAGTGACGCTGGAAGTGGTTGAAACCGCACCGGAACTCAAGGGCGCCACCGCGACGAAACGCCCAAAGCCGGCCATGCTCAACACTGGCATCGAAATCCAGGTGCCCGAGTACATCACCGCGGGCGAAAAAATCCTGGTCAGCACGTTGACGGGAGAATTCTCCGGCCGCGCATGACCCGCGCCAGTTGCCGGCCCCTCGGCCCTCGCGTATCGTAGCCGGGTTTTGTGCCGCTTGACCGGCAATACAAGAACGACAACCGTCCGGGGAGGACATCCATGATTTTTTGGCGCATCAAGCCCCTCGATCAGATTCTCGCCACCGCAGAAAGGAAATCGCTCAAGCGCCAGCTCGGTCCGATACAGCTCACTCTGCTCGGCATCGGTGCGGTGATCGGTACCGGCATTTTCGTGCTGACGGCGGAAGCCGCGCAAAAAGCCGGCCCGGCGATGATGCTGTCGTTCGTGATCGCCGCCGTGGTTTGCGGGCTCGCCGCGCTGGCCTATGCGGAACTCGCCGCGATGATTCCCGTTTCGGGATCGGCCTACACCTACACCTATGGCGTGATGGGCGAATTGATCGCCTGGATCGTCGGCTGGGCGCTGGTGCTTGAATACGCGATTGGCGCCACCGCGGTATGCGTGGGCTGGTCGGGCTACATGAACGGCCTGCTGATGCACAGCGACATGTTCGGCCTGATCAAGCCCGGCGCGCTGGCGCTGCCCGAATTCCTGCGCACCGGCATCTATACCGGTGGCGGCTTCAACCTGCTCGCCTTCCTGATCGGCATTGCGGTGACCTGGCTGCTGGTAATCGGCACCTCAAAAAGCGCACGCGTCAACGCGGTGCTGGTGGCCATCAAGATCGTCGCGCTGAGCGTCTTCATCCTGATCGCCGTGCCCGCGGCCAAGAGCGGCAATCTGCAGCCGTTCCTGCCCGGCGGCTGGGGCAATCCGCTCGGCGGCGGTGTTGGCGTGCTCGGCGCGGCGGCATCGATCTTCTTCGCCTACGTCGGCTTCGACGCGGTATCGACCGCTGCGGAGGAAACCAAGAATCCGAACCGCAACATTCCGATCGGCCTGATTGGCGCGCTTCTGATCTGCACCGTCTTCTACCTGCTCGTCGGCTACGGCGCGGCCGGCTCCATCGGCGCACAACCGATGCTCGGCGCAAACGGCATGCCGCTCGATCCCGGCACACCCGAGATGATGGCGGCCTGCGCCAGCCACGCCCAGGCACTGGTGTGCAGCAACGAGCCTCTCGCGCACGTGATGCGCGTGCTCGGCTTCACCGAAATCGGCAACTGGATCGGCATCGCCGCCATCGTGGCGTTGCCATCGGTGATCCTGATGATGATGTTCGGCCAGACCCGCATCTTCTTCACGATGTCGCGCGACGGTCTGCTTCCGGATGCGCTGTCCAGTGTGCATCCACGCTTCTTCACGCCGCACGTGATCACCTACCTGACTGGCGCGGTCGTCTCGATCTGCGCGGCGCTGTTCCCAGTCGGCAAGCTTGCCGACACCTCCAACGCCGGCACCCTGCTCGCCTTCGCCATGGTCGCAATCGGCGTGCTGGTCCTGCGCAAGCGCCAGCCCGAGCGGCCGCGTCCGTTCCGCACGCCGCTGGTGTGGATCGTCTGCCCGCTCGCCGTGCTTGGCTGCGCGCTGCTGTTCTGGAACCTGAGCAACGTGGCCAAGATCGTGTTCGTCGTGTGGGCACTGATCGGGCTGGTGATCTACCGCTCCTACGGCTACAAGCGCAGCCAGCTCGCGAACGGGAACGTGAGCTGACATGCTCACCCAACTGCTGGCGAAGAAAACCGATTTCGCACCCGTCGAGACCGGCGACGAACCGAGCCTGCGACGCACGCTTGGTCCCTGGGGCCTGACCGCGCTCGGCATCGGCGCGGTGATCGGTGGCGGCATTTTCGTCATTACCGGTCAGGCGGCGGCCGAACACGCCGGCCCCGCCGTGCTGCTGTCGTTCGTGATCGCGGCAGTGTGCTGCAGCTTCACCGCGCTGTGCTACGCCGAATTCGCCACGCTGATCCCGATGTCGGGCAGTTCGTACTCCTACGCGTACGCGACGCTGGGCGAACTTGCGGCCTGGTTCATCGGCTGGAACATGGTGCTCGAGTATGGCGTGTCGGCATCGGCCGTGGCGGTAAGCTGGACCGGCTATTTCACCAGCCTGCTCGATCACTTCAGCTTGCACTTGCCCGACGCATTGACGAATGCGCCACTTGCCTTCACCAACGATCACATCATCGCCACCGGCGCGTTGTTCAATTTGCCGGCGGTCGCGCTGATTTTGGCGCTGACCTGGTTGTGCTACATCGGCATTCGCGAATCGAGCACGGTGAACACGGCCATCGTGGTGCTGAAAGTTTCGCTGATCGTCATCGTGATCTTCGCCGGCTGGCATTACGTCAATCCCGACCTGTGGCATCCCTTCATTCCACCGGCGCAAGGCCCCGAGAAATACGGTTGGGGCGGCATCATGCGTGCCGCGACGCTGGTGTTCTTCGCCTATATCGGCTTCGAGGCGACCTCGACCGCCGCGCAGGAAGCCAAGAATCCGCAGCGCGATTTGCCCATCGGCACGCTCGCCTCGCTCGCGATTTGTACCGTTTTGTACATCGGCATGGCCGCCGTTCTGACCGGCCTGCTGCCGTTTGACCAACTCGGCACCAGCGAGCCGGTGGTGACCGCAGTCAGGGCACATCCGGAACTGAACTGGCTGCGCTGGCTGGTCGAGGTCGGCGCGATCCTCGGCCTCGCCTCGGTAGTGCTGGTCATGGTCATCGCGCAGCCGCGCATCTTCATGATCATGGGCCGCGACGGCATGCTGCCTCCGGTATTCGCGAAGATCCACCCGCGCTACCGCACGCCGCACATCAACACCCTGATCACCGGCTTCGGTATCGCCGCGCTCGCGGCGGTATTCCCGCTCGACGTACTCGGCGACCTGGTATCGATGGGCACCCTGCTCGCCTTCGTCGCGGTGTGCGCGGGCGTGCTGATCCTGCGTCGCACCCGGCCGGAATTGCCGCGCACGTTTCGCGTGCCCGCCGCGACCCTGACCTGCACGCTCGGCGTCATCAGTTGCCTGGTCCTGCTGTACTGGGAAAACTGGTACAACTGGACGCTGATGGGCTTGTGGACGCTGGTCGGATTCGCGATCTACTTCGGCTACAGTTTCCGGCACAGCAAGCTGCGCGCGAAAGCCTGATTTCCCGCCGCGGCGGCGCGGGTCACCCTTCCGCCGAATCGGGAGCATCCTGCGCCGCCCGCTCACGCGCATCCGCCGGCAGCGCCCGGCTCGCCTTGGCGCCGAGGTCCTGCAGCATCTGCACCTGGCGCAAGAGATTCCCGGACCCCGTGCTGAGCTTGGCGCTTGCGTCGTCCAGTGCCTTTGCCGCTGCGCCGACGCGCGCACGCGCGGTGTTCAGATCCTCGACGAAGCCGGCGAACTTGTCATAGAGCTTGCCGGCGCGATCGGCGATTTCGAACGCATTGCGATTGCGGTCGGCGTTGCGCCACAGGCTCTCGACCGTGCGCAGCGTGGCGAGCAGGGTCGAAGTCGTCACGATCACGACCTGTTTCTCCAGCGCGAACGCGTGCAGTGCGTCGTCGTTGTGCACGGCTTCGATGTAGGCCGCCTCGACCGGCACGAACATCAGCACGAATTCCAGCGAATTCACGCCGGGCAAATCGGCATAACGCTTGTCGGCGAGTTCCCGTACGTGCTTGCGCAAGGACGCCAGATGCGCGGAAAGCTGCATGGTGCGTTCCGCGCCATCCGCCGCGCGGCAATAGCGCTCGTAGGCGGTCAGCGATACCTTGGCATCGACGACGATGTCGCGCCCCTCCGGCAAATGCACGATCACGTCCGGGCGCGGCCGCCCGCCGGCATCATCGGCCAGCGTAACCTGTGTTTCGTAACCGCGGCCGTTCTGCAACCCTGACGCTTCGAGCACGCGTTCGAGCACCATCTCGCCCCAAGCGCCCTGCGCCTGTGCATCGCCCTTGAGCGCACGCGTGAGATTGACGGCGTCCTCGCTGATGCGCTGGTTGAGATTCTTCAAGGTGGCAATTTCGGATTGCAGCGCACCACGCTCCTTGTTCTCCTTGTCGTAGACCTCGTCCACGCGCTTGCGGAACTCGCCAAGCTGTTCGCGCAGCGGATTGAGCAGGTTGCCCAGATGCGCCTGATTCTGTTCGGTGAGCTTTTTGCTCTGTTGGTCGAGCAACTGGCGCGAGAGCAAGTCGAATTTCTCGGTCAGCGCGCGTTCGCGCTCGACTGCCGCCAGCTGTTGTTCGCGCAAGCTCGTGGCGAGCGCCGTGCTTTGCTGCTCGGCGCGCTGGCGCGCTTCGGACAAGCGCTGTACTTCGACGCGTGCCCCGTCAAGTTCGTCCTGCAACTGCGGCAGGCGCTCCAGGCGCCCAGCCAGCGTCGCCCGCTCGGCAGTCAAATCGAGCAGGCTTCTGTTCAGATCGGCCGACTCCATGCGCACCGCATCGCGCTCGGCACGCACGCGCCGCAGCGGCAGCAACCAGATCAACAGCACGCCGAACGCAAAAGCGATCAGCGCGGTGGTGCCGACAAGCATGAGTTCGTTGGCGGAAATGGACATGGCTATCCGTGTTCTGGATTGGTTACATTGTGACAGGCTGGCGTCTCAATTGGCGAGATTTCCGTGCCCACGCCGACGCAGGCATCCGCTATAGTTGCGTTTCGGGAATGTCGCACGCCGCCCTGCAATGACCCACGATTCCAGACGCTTCATCGACTGCGCGAACGTCATCGCCGCCGCCGGGCGCCGGCTCGGCGCGCAAGGACTCACGCCTGCCACGAGCAGCAATTTCTCGATGCGGCTCGACGCCTCGCACATCGCGATCACCGTGTCCGGGCGCGACAAGGGTGCGCTGAGCGCCGAGGATGTCATGGTTGCGGACATGCATGGCAAACCGGCCGCAACGTCCGCGCGACCGTCCGCCGAAACCTTGCTGCACACGCAGATTTACGCGCGGTTTCCGGATGCGACCGCCGTACTGCACACGCACTCGCGCACGCAGACCGTGGCCTCGCGCCTGTACGCCGCCGTCGGAGTAGTTCGCTTCGATGGTTACGAATTGCAAAAAGCCATCGCCGGCCATGTCTCGCACGAGCAGGCGATCGACCTGCCGGTGTTCGCAAACACCCAGCACATGCCGGAATTGGTCGCGAAGGTCGATGCCTGGATCCGGTCTGGCAAGCCGCTTTACGGCTATCTGATCGAAGGCCATGGCCTGTACACCTGGGGCCGGGACATGGCCGAAGCCGAGCGTCACGTCGAAGCGTTCGAATTCCTGCTCGCCTGCGAACTGGATCTGAGGAGACTGCAATGAGCCGACTGCGCATTTTTCGCGACACCGACGGCAGCGCACCAATCAAGGCACTGTCCGAGCACGCTGAAATCGCCCGCGAACTGGGCTCGGCCGGCGTGCGCTTCGAACAGTGGGAGGCGTCGAATCCCGTTGCTCCCGGCGCGAGCCAGGACGAGGTCATCGCCGCCTATCGCGGCGACATCGATCGCCTGATGCGCGAGGAAGGCTACAAGGCCGTTGACGTGGTCAGCCTGAATCCCGACAACCCGGACCGCGCCGCGTTCCGCGCCAAATTCCTGAACGAACACACGCATGCCGAGGACGAAGTACGTTTCTTCGTCGCCGGTCGCGGCCTGTTCACCCTGCACATCGGCGAGCGCGTTTACGAGGTGCTGTGCGAGCGCGGTGACCTGATCGGTGTGCCGGACCGCACGCGCCACTGGTTCGACATGAGCGAGGAACCCTACTTCGTCGCCATTCGCCTGTTCAACAATCCCGCCGGCTGGGTCGCCGAATTCACCGGCGACGACATCGCCGGGCGTTTCCCGCGTCTGGAGCCGCAAGCCGCATGAGCTACCTCGACGAATCGCTGGCGCCGGGAGAAACCATCGTCGCGCGCTTCCACCTGCACTGGACGGCGAAAGGTCGCCTGATCCTGGGCATCGTGCTGATTCCGCTGGTGATCGGGATATTCCTCACGATCTACGAATGGCTGCGCCTGCGCGGCATCGAACTCGGGGTGACCACGCAGCGCGTCGTGTGCAAGACCGGCATCGTCGGGCGCGAAACCGAGGAAGTGCGCCTGACCGCGATCGAAACCGTCGACCTGAGCCAATCCGCCTGGGGCCGCATGCTCGGATACGGCAATGTGCGCGTGACCGGCCGCGGCGAAAGCAGCCTCGTGTTCAACCGCGTGGCCGATCCGGTTGCGGTCAAGCGCGCGATTGAGAGCGCCTATGCGGCGAACGTCGAACAGGCGGCAACGAACCGATGATCCGCGCCATCCTCTCCGACATCGAAGGCACCACGAGTTCGATTTCCTTCGTCAAGGACGTGCTGTTCCCGTTCGCGCGCAAACGCCTGCCCGCCTTCGTCGAAACCCACGCCGACAAGCCCGCGGTGCAACACTGGCTGCACGAGGCAGCCCGTGAGGCCGGCATCATCTACGCCGAACGCGAGGAGATCATCGAACTGCTGCAGCGCTGGATCGACGAGGACCGCAAGGCCACGCCGCTCAAGGCCTTGCAGGGCCTGATCTGGGAAGACGGCTATCGCGGCGGCGATTTCCGCGCGCATGTCTATGCGGATGTCGCGCCGAAGTTGCGCGAATGGAAGCAACGCGGCCTGGACCTTTACATCTACTCTTCCGGCTCCGTTGCCGCGCAAAAGCTGTTCTTCGGTCACAGCGAAGCCGGCGACCTGACGCCTCTGTTCTCTGGCTACTTCGACACCGAAACCGGACCCAAGCGCGATTCGGAATCCTATCGCCGAATCGCAACCGCAATCGGCAAGCCGGCGGGCGAGATCCTGTTCCTGTCCGACATCGTCGAAGAGCTCGACGCCGCGCGTGCGGCCGGGATGCACACGACGCAACTGGCTCGCACACCCGCAACGTGTCCGGCGCAGGGCGCGCATCCCTGCGTCCGCGACTTCGACGCCATCGCGTTGGCTTGATCCGGGTCCGATCAAACCATGCGCCGCCTTCCCGCCGCCGTTTTCCTTCTCGCTTTCGCCATTGGCGCGCTGACCGCCGTGCTGCTCGTCCGGCGAACGACGCCGATCGGACCGGTGCACTTTGCCGCGCAATCGCAGAGCGTCGGCGACAATTCGAGCGGCGACGGCAACGGCCAGGGCGACGACTGGCCCGACGATGCCGACACGCCGGAACAGGTCATCTACGAACAACCGCACATGCTGCAAAAGGCGTTGGCAGGTCTTGCGCCACGCATTCCCGGAAAGCCGAACCTGTATTTCATCGGTTTCGCCGGCGACGCCGAAGAAGATGTGTTCCTCAACGAGGCCGCATACGCGCGCAACCTGTTCGGCAAGCGCTTCGGCGCGAGCGGACGCGAACTGCTGCTGAGCAACAATCCGGCGACGCTGTCGCGCTATCCGCTGGCGACGCTGACGAACCTGGAATCCGCCATCGACGCCATCGCGCAGAAGATGGATCGCGACAACGACATCCTGTTCCTGCTCCTCACCAGTCACGGCACCGAAGATCACCTGCTCTATGTCGCCATGGATCCGTTGCCGCTCGACCAGATCGCGCCGGAGGACCTGGCCGACGTCCTCGCCAAAGCCAGGATCCGCTACAAGGTGATCGTTATTTCCGCCTGCTACTCCGGCGGCTTCATCGACGCGCTGAAGGACGACACCACGATGATCGTGACTGCCGCGCGCGCGGACCGCACCTCATTCGGCTGCGGCACGGATGCCGACATCACCGATTTCGGCCGCGCTTTCCTCGTCGACGGCCTGAATCACAACATCACGTTTACCGGTGCATTCGCGGAGGCCAGCAAGCTGGTCAACGCCTGGGAAACGCGCGACCACGAAGATCACTCGCAGCCGCAACTCGTCACCACGCCGCGCATCGAAGCGCAGCTCAAGCTCTGGCGCGAAGGCATCACGCTCGGCCCGCCGGTGCCGTTCATCGCGATCCGGCCCACCAGCGGCGCGCTCAGGGTTTCGCGCTGAGGTCGCGCGCGGCCAGCGCCGTCTCCGGGAAATCGCAGAACAACGCGTCCGCGCCCAGCGCGAAGGCGGCGGCGAGCTCTTCCGCGGGCGAATCGAACGGTGCGTAGCCGCCGTCGTCGCGCATGGTCCACGCATGAACGTCCAGCCCACGTGCATGCGCCTGCATGACGAAGCCTGTATCGGCGCCGCGCGCATCCCATAGCAGGGACTTGTGCGGCGCCACCCCGGTTGCCCACTCCGAAAGCGCGCGTAATTCCGCCGCATCGGGCAGTCCATCAAGCAGAGCGAAACAACGATTGCCGCAGCGCGCGTGCAATTCGCGCAGGACGGTGTGGTCGGAGCATTCCAGCCACAGCGGTGCGTCCTCACCAAGCAACCGCTTGTCGCGCAGTTCGGTTTCGACCAAGCGAACCGGATCGTATCCCAGCGTCCGGAAATACTCTGGATCCTTGATTTCGACGTCAACAGTGCACGAGGCAGCGCGCGCCATTTCCAGCAGTGTCGACAAGCGCAGGATTCCAGAGCGTCCATCGAATTCACGGCTGCGCAGCGGATTCGGCTGCACGCAACTCAAGCTATCGAGTTCCGCCGCATCGAAATCGCCGATCCACCACTGCGGCTTGCCGCCGACGCTTCGCGCCCGCGCGGCGAATTCCGGGTGCCGCGCGATGTCCGTGGTCGACGCCAAGTCAATATCGTGGCGCACGAACAGCACGCCATCACGGCTGGGCAACACATCCGGCTCGACCGCGTCCGCGCCCTGCGCGAATGCCAGCGCGTACGCCTGTGGCGAATGCTCCGGGCGCTGCCCGCTCGCGCCGCGGTGCGCGATGATACGCGGCGGCGAACCATCCAGGGTTTTCCAGGGCGTTGCGGTCACTTCGCCGCAGTGTGCCGCGCCGCGAGCCGTGCGACAACATCCGCCAGCGAAAGTCCGCGTGCGCGCAGCAGAACCAGCAGATGAAAGACAAGGTCGGATGCCTCATCGAGCAGTTCCGCCGCCTCGCCCGAAGCTCCCGCGAGCGCGGCTTCCACACCCTCCTCGCCCACTTTTTGCGCGCAACGGCGCAGGCCCGATTCGAACAACGCCGTCGTGTAACTGCCGGCCGTGCGATCGCGTTCGCGCTGCGCGATCAATGCGTCCAGATCGGCAAGGAACGCAAATGCCGGCTGCGCGCTTGCGCCAAAACAGCTCACCGCGCCGGTGTGGCAGGTCGCACCTTGCGGCACGGCCCTGACAAGGATCGAATCCGCATCGCAATCGATGTCCAAATCACTGAGAAACAGGAGGTTTCCCGAGGTTTCCCCTTTGGTCCACAGGCGCTGCCGGCTGCGGCTGAAGAACGTCACCTTGCCGCTTTGCCGCGTGCGCGCCAGCGCCTCGCGATTCATCCAGCCCAGCATCAGCACGCGGCCCGAACGCGCATCCTGAACGATCGCCGGCAGCAGGCCGCCGCCCTTGTCCCAATCCGGTTGTCCGCTGTCAAGCATGTTCATGTCCGCACCGCAATCGCCTGCCCGCGCAGGAATGCCTTCAGGGCCGGTATCGCGATGCCGCCGGCGTGGAACACGCTGGCCGCGAGCGCGCCATCGGCGTCGGCGGTTCCGAACACTTCGGCGAAGTGCTCCACGCTCCCTGCTCCCCCGGACGCGATCAGCGGCACATGGCAGACGGCACGCACGGCCCGTAGTTGTTCGATGTCGTAGCCGCGGCGCACGCCGTCGCTGCCCATGCAATTGAGCACGATCTCGCCGGCGCCGCGGTCTTGCGCTTCGACGACCCAGTCCAGCGTGCGCCGGGGCAACGTGCGCGTTTGCGCCGGATCGCCGCCGAACTGGCGCACGCGCCACTGCCCGTCCGCGTCGCGCAGTGAATCAATGCCGACGACCACGCATTGCACGCCGAAGGCCGCGGCCAGTTCATCGATAAGCGCGGGCCTCTCCAGCGCCGGGGAATTGACTGACACCTTGTCCGCACCGGCATGCAGCACGGCACGCGCATCCTCCACGTTGCGGATTCCGCCGGCCACGCAGAACGGGATATCGATGACGGCGGACACGCGCTCCACCCAGGCGCAGTCCACGTTGCGCCGCTCGGGACTGGCGGCGATGTCGTAGAACACGAGTTCGTCCGCGCCTTCGTCGCGGTAGCGCCGCGCCAGATCGACGATGTCGCCCACGACGGCATGGTCGCGAAAGCGCACGCCCTTGACGACCTTGCCGGCGCGGACATCCAGACACGGAATGATGCGGCGCGTCAGCATGCCAGCGCCTCCTCGATGCGCAGATGGCCTTCGAGCAGGCTGCGGCCGAGCACGGCCGCTGCAACGCCGCCGGCGCGCAAGGCGCGCAGATCGGCCACGTCGCGCACGCCGCCCGAAGCGATGACGCCCAGCGACGGCGCGGCGGTGCGAAGCTGCGCATAAAGCTCCAGGTTGGGGCCGGCCAGCATGCCGTCGCGGCCAATGTCGGTGCACAAGACATGTCGTGCGCCGCAGCGCGCATAGCGTGCCGCAAGATCGAACAGGCTCGCGCCTTCATCCCGCGCCCAGCCGGCGCTGTGCAGTTTCCACACGCCATCCACGTGGCGCGCATCCAGCGCCACGCAAACGCGTTCGGCGCCGAAATCGGCGATCCAGCCTGCCACGGTGTCGGCATCGCGCACAGCGATGCTGCCGACCACCACGCGATTCACGCCTGCATCGAGCAGGCGCTGCACGTCCGCGCGCGTGCGCACGCCACCGCCGGCTTGCACGTGCAGGCGTCGGCTGCGTGCGATCGCCTCGATGGTGCGCAGATTGCCGAACGCGCCGTCGCGCGCACCATCCAGATCAACCACGTGGAGCCAGCGCGCGCCGGCATCGGCGAATGCACCGGCCAGCGCGACCGGATCGGCGGCGTAGGCAGTTTCGCGTGCGAAATCGCCCTGGCGCAACCGCACGATGCGGGCGCCGCGCAGATCGATAGCCGGTATCGTCAGCACGAGCGCTGTTCCAGAAAATTCCGCAACAAGCGCGCGCCGACGGCGGCAGAACGCTCGGGATGGAATTGCGCGCCGCTGAAATTGCGTTCGCGCACCAGTGCGGAAAACGCGCTGCCGTATTCGCAGTCCGCCAGCGTCGCATTGCCGACGGGCACGGCAAAACTGTGCACGAAATAGGCAAAGGCTCCCGTATCGATGCCTGTGAGCAGCGCATCCTCACGGAGGATGCGCAGCCCGTTCCAGCCCATGTGCGGCACGCGCAGGTCGCCGCCGAGGCGGCGTAGGCGCCCGCGCAGGATACCGAGGCAGGCGGTATCGCCCTCCTCGGAATGCTCGAACAACAACTGCATGCCGAGGCACACGCCGAGGACGGGCTGGGTCAGGCAACGGATCACCTCCACAAGGCCGTGTTCGCGCAAGCGCGCCATGCCCGGTGCCGCTGCGCCGACGCCGGGCAGGATTACGTGCCCAGCCGCACGGATTTCGCCGGCGTCGCAGGTCAGGCGCGCTTCCACGCCCAGGCGTCGCAAGGCATGGCTGAGCGAGCCGATGTTCGCACCGCCGGCATCGACCAGGGCGACCGTCACAACACGCCCTTGGTGCTGGGCAGTTCCGCCCCGTCGCGGCGCAGGGCCGCGCGCAGCGCACGGCCGACGGCCTTGAAGCAGGCCTCGACCATGTGGTGCGTGTTGTCGCCATGCACCGAAAGATGCAGATTCATGCCCAGCGCGGCGCACACCGAACCGAAGAAATGCGCCACCAGTTCGGTCGGCAGTCCGCCCACGCGCTCGCGCGGAAACTCGCCGTCGAAGACACAGTGCGCGCGCCCGGACAGGTCCAGCGCCGCGCGCGCCAGCGCTTCGTCCATGGGCAGGGTGAAGCCGTAGCGGCCGATTCCGCGTTTGTCGCCCAACGCCTGGCGCAGCACCGCGCCGAGAGCGAGCGCGCAGTCCTCGACCGTGTGATGCTCGTCGACGTGCGTGTCGCCGGCGCAGGCCAATTCCAGCGCGAAGCCACCGTGCTTGGCAAGTTGCTCGACCATGTGATCAAAGAAGCCGATGCCAGTCGCGACCCGCGCATCGGCCGAACGATCGAGATCCACGCGTACGTCGACGCGGGTTTCCGCGGTCTTGCGCTGCAGCGTCGCGCGTCGCGGCGCATCGCACAACGCGCTGGCGATGCCCTGCCACGCCCATTCGCCGTCATCCAGACGGAATCCGCGCACGCCGAGATTCGCCGCGAATTGCACGTCGGTTTCGCGGTCGCCGACCATGGCCGATTGCGCACGGTTCCAGCCATCGTCCGCCAGATAATGCCGCACCAAACCGACTCCAGGCTTGCGCGTGTCGCATCCCGCGTGCGCCTGGCTGCGGTCGATCAGCACCTCGTCGAAGACAATGCCTTGCGAAGCAAAAATGCGCAGCAGCAATTGCTGCGGCCCCTCGAATGCGGCTTGCGGAAAAGCGGCGGTGCCCAGGCCGTCCTGGTTGGTGACCATGACCAGTCCGTATCCGGCTGCCACGCAGCGCTGCAAGGCCGCGACCACGCCATCGACGAGGGCGAACTTCTCGAACGCATCGATCTGCTGGTCGGGTGGCTCGACGATCAGCGTGCCATCGCGATCGACGAAAAGCAGCTTGCGCTGGTTCATGCCGCGGCCTCGCGCGCTTCCAGCGCTTCGAGCAGCGTCGCATTCTCGGCAACGCTGCCGACGCTGATGCGCAGGCAACCGGCCAGTCCCGGATAGCCGCCGACATCGCGGACGACAATGCCGCGTTCGCGCAAAGATCGCTGCACGCAGGCCGCATCCCTGAAGCGCACGCACAGGAAATTCGCGCTGGACGGCAAAACCGCACGCACCCCGGGCAACCGCGCCAGCGCCGCCGATAATCCCGCGCGCTGGGTGCGCAGGCGCGCGACGCGCGCGCCGGTCGCAGCCAGTGCGGCAGGGGACAGCGCACGCAGCGCAGCGTCCACGCAGGGCGCCGGCAAGGGATACGGCGCCTGAATGCGCCGCAGCAAGGCGACGATGTCCGCGTGCGCGATCAGGCAGCCGATGCGCGCGGCCGCCAGTGCATACGCCTTGGACAGCGTGCGCAGCACCGCGACGTTGTCGTATCGCTCCAGCAGTGTCGTGGCACTCGGCGCGTCCGCGGCGAATTCCAGATAGGCCTCGTCGACGACGACCAGCGCACGCTCGCGCAGCGCGCCGGCCAGCCGCTCGATGTCGTCGAGCGGGACCAGCGTCGCGGTCGGATTGTTCGGTGAGCACACGAACACGAGCTTGACCGCCTCGGTCGCGAGCGCGAGCATCGATTCCACGTCGAGCGCGAAGTCCGCGCGCAGTGGCGCTTCAAGCACTTGTGCGTCCTGGATGCGCGCGGCAACCGCGTACATGGCGAAGGTCGGCGGCGCGATCAGGACCGCATCGCGCCCGGCCGCACAGAAGGCCCGTATCAGCAGATCGATCGCTTCGTCGCTGCCGCGCCCGAGCAGGATTTGGTCCGGCGCGATCCGGTAGTTCGCCGCCATGCGCGCGCGCAATTGTTCCGGCTGCGGCTCCGGATAGCGGTTCCAGCTGCGATCCGCATCCATCGGCGGCGGCCACGGTGCTTCGTTCGCATTGAGCATGATTGCGGCCGCGTGCGCTTCCATGCGGGCCGAGGAGTATCCGCGCAAGGCACGGATTTCCGGACGCACGCGTTCGAGCAGTTTCATCCACCGCCTCCGGCAAGGGCATCGAGGCGCAGCTCTACGGCGCGCGCGTGCGCTTGCAAGCCCTCGGCGCGCGCCAGCATCGCCGCATCGGCGCCGACCGCGCGCAGTCCGGCCGGCGACAATTCCTGCACGCTGATGTGCTTGACGAAACTCGCCACCGAAACGCCGCTCCATGCGCGCGCATGGCCGTAGGTCGGCAGGACGTGGTTGGTGCCGCTGCAATAATCGCCGACCGTTTCCGGCGACCACGCGCCGAGGAACACCGAACCGGCCGACGTGACGCCTTCGAGCAAGGCGCCCGCATCGCGCACATTCAGGATCAGATGCTCGGGTGCGTAGGCATTGCTCAGTTCCAGCGCCTCGTCGAGGGTGGCGACGCGGATAAGGCGGCAATGCGCGAGTGCCTGGCGCACGATCACCGCACGCGGCAGGTCCGACGCCTGCGCGATCAGCGCAGCATGCACCGCCACCAGCACCGACATGTCATCGCACGCCAGGATGGCTTGCGAGTCCGGACCGTGCTCGGCCTGCGCGAGCAGGTCGGCGGCGATGAAGCGCGCATCGGCCGCCGCGTCGGCGATGACCAGAACTTCCGAGGGTCCGGCCGGCATGTCGATGGCCGGGCCGTCGTCGAGGGCGGTAACCTGGCGTTTGGCCTCCGTGACGAACGCATTGCCCGGTCCGAATATCTTCGCGCAGCGCGGTACCGTGGCCGTGCCGAATGCCATCGCCGCGATCGCCTGCGCGCCGCCGAACTTGAATACGCGCCGGATTCCGCACAGCGCCGCCGCGTACAGTACCGCCGCATCGGCCTGCCCGCTCGCGTTTGCCGGCGTGCACAGGACTACCTGTGTGCAGCCCGCGATCTGCGCGGGAACTCCGAGCATGAGCGCAGTGGATGGCAGCGGCGCGCTGCCGGCCGGCACATACAGGCCGATCGGTGCGATCGGGCGCGCGATGCGCTCGCACACCACGCCGGCTGCAGTTTCGATGCGCACGGGAGCGGGTGCCGTGGCGCGATGGAAGATCTCGATGCGAGCCTTTGCGCGGTCGATCGCTTCACGCAGGCCGCTGTCCAGGCTCGCCCCGGCGGCGGCGAATTCCGCCGCTGTCACGGCGAGGCTGGCCAGTTCCACGCGATCGTAACGGCGCGTGAGGTCGCGCAAGGCGGTATCGCCGTCCGCGCGGACCCTGGCAATGATTTCCGCGACGTCATCGGCGATCTGTGCCGATTGCAGCAGTGCCGGCCGCCGCAATGCCGCCGCGCGCTGCGCGACCGACAACGCTCGCCAATCCAGTATCGGCAACATCGGCTGCGGACCGTTTGCCGGCGCCTTCATGCGAGCAGTTTCTCGACCGGAAGCACGAGCAGGCGGCTGGCGCCGGCGCGCTTGAGCGCCTCCAGGTGCTGCCAGGTTACCGGCCCGTCGCAGATCGCCTGCACGGCGACGCAGGCGCTGTCGCCTTCGACCGGCGTCAGCGTCGGCGCCTCGGCATTTGGCAGCAGCGTGCTGACCGCGTCGATGCGGTCGCGCCCGATGCGCAGCATCAGCAGTCGCGATTCGCGCACGCGCACGACCCCGTCGATGCGGCGCAACAGCAACTCGCGCAACTCGCCACGCTCGCCGTCCGGTGCCTGCGCCGGCCCGGCCACGACCGCCTCGCTTTCGAGAACCGTGAAGGCTTCGCGCAGCTGGTTTGCGGCCAGCGTCGCACCGCTGGAAACCAGATCGCAGATCGCATCGGCGCTGCCAAGGCGCGGCGCGATCTCCACCGAACCGGACAGTACGATGACACCCGCGTCGATGCCTTGCGCGGCGAGCCAGGCACCGAGCAGGCCTGGATACGAGGTGGCAATGCGCATGCCGCGCAAATCCTGCGCACCCGCGCATGCCATGCCCTGCGGCACGGCGATGGCGAGCCGGCAGCGGGCGCAATCCAGGCCGCGCAGTTCGACGATTCCACCAGCGCACCCGCTGGCATCGTACTCGGACAGGACATTGCGGCCGACGATGCCGAGGTCGCATACGCCCTGTGCGATCAGGCCCGGGATGTCGTCGTCGCGGACCAGCAGTAAATCGATCGGCAGGCTTTCGCCGAAGCAGAACAGTCTGTCGCGGCTGTGGCGAAAACGCAGGCCGCAGCGCGCCAGCATATCCTGCGACAGTTCGGCCAGACGACCCGATTTTTGCACCGCGATGCGCAGGCGTTCGCGGTTGGCCGACGCGCTCACGGTCGCGCGCCGCCGGCGGCATTGCGCGCGCGGCCGCGCAAGGCATCGTGCGCGATGGCGGCCTGGTAGCCGCCGCTGCCGCTTTTGAGAAAGCGCGCGACACGCCCGATCGTGGTCACGCTGACCGCGGTGTGTTCATGGATTTCCCGGTACGGCATGCCTTTGAGCAGGTACGGCACTACCTGCCAGCGCTCGGTCAAGGCCTCGAGCTCGGCCGGCGTGCACAGGTCGCGCAAGAACGCGAGCATTTGCGCCGGCGTGCGCAAGGCCAGCAGTGCCCGGCACAAGTCGGCTTCCGCGAAGGATGCGGATTTTTCCGGATTCAGTTGTCGGCGTTTCATTTTAATGTATTAATACGTTAGTACATTATGGCGCAGCATAACGCATGGATCGCGCCTGCGCAATCACGCCAGGCGCGCGCAGAACCTCAGCTCTAATTCACCAGCAGCGCCTTGGCCAGCCCGCCCTGGAACCGGCCGATGCCGCGCGCCAGGTGCAGCAATCCGAACAGCAGCACGACGCCGAGCACGAACAGCAGCGGATCGGCAAGCTGCCACGGCACCGTCAGCGTATCGTTGAACTGGATATCCGTGGCCCAATCGATGCGCACGATGCCCAGCATCCAGCCCACATGCGCGAGCGGCGCCAGGATAAAGGACAGCGACAGCGCAATCCCGGTCACGGCGAACGTGAAATACGCGATGCCGAGCGGCAGCATCAAAACGAAGTACAGCAGAGTGGACCAGGTACGCGGATCCCTGAACATGCCGCCGATGCGCTTGAACATCGAGCCCTCGCGCGGCGGATACAGCGGCCGCCGCGGCATGCGCTCGCCCAGCATCACCTCGACGATGCGGCCTTCAACCAGCGACAGCACGCGCGTGGTGCCGAAGAACAGAACGGCCACGACGATGCCGAAGATCAGGATCGACAGGCCCAGCGACAGGGACAAGCCGGTAACGGTCCAGGTGAAATAGAAAATCCCGGTGGCAAGTGACAACAGCATGTAGAACAGCGCCGAATACGCACGCGGATCGGCACCGACCGCGAAGAAACGGCCCAGCGCCGTCTTGCGCGGCGGCGGTGGCGGCGGGCGCAGCGCCTGGCGCACGACGTTCTCCTTGTCGACATAGATTTCCGCAACCTCTCCCGGCGCGCCGTAGCTGGCGGCGATTTTCGCCAGCACCTCGGCCTCGGGCTTGTCGCGGCTGTCGCGCAATTCGCCGCGCAAGTGCTCCTCGGCGTCGTACAAGGCATCCTGGATCAGCGCGGCATCCGCGCCGGTGAGCGCAGCGCGCAGCTGTTCGAGGTATTCGGCCACGGTGCGTGGCGGAGTCGGTGCGTTCATGATCAATCCTCAAGGGTGCTGTTCACAAAATCGCGCGTCGCGATCCAGGCCAGGCTCCACTCGCGCAGCACGCGCCGGCCCAAGGGCGTGATGCGGTAGTAGCGCCGCGGCGGTCCGGTCACCGAGGGCTCGACTTCGCTGTCGAGCAGACCGGCGGCGGCGAGGTTGCGCAGCACCGGATACAAGGCACTCTGCTTGCCGCTGAGCACGCCGGCACCGGTTTCGTCCAGGCGCTTGACGATCTGGTAGCCGTACATCGGCTGGCGCGCGCGCGCGAGCACGCCGAGCAGGACCAGCGAGACGATGCCGGCGGAGAGTTCCTTGTGGAATTTCCACAGGTGGCTTTCGGATTCGTCCACGATCCATCGACCTCTACATAAGCGTAGGTCAACTATAGTGTTTACTGAACAATAGCAAATGAGCCGGAAGTCATGCCCGCCATGCACGGGGGCAACGGACTCCGGGAATCAGCCGATGAGTTCGCCGTTCGCGACAAGTTCGCACATGGCGCGCACGTCGGCATCCATGGCGCGGTCGCGGCTGATGAAGCCGACGCTCTGGCGGATCCTGGCGAAGGCGGATCGTACCGCATCGCCGGCGCGGAATTCGCCGGAATGCTCCAGCGCGCTCATCAGGGACTTTACTTCGTCATCGAATTGGGCGCGCGCGGCGCTGAAAGCGGAGGGAGCGCCGGCAACCTTGCGCGCCAGCGCCTGCCAATCGCCGCTTGCGGCCAGTCCGCGCGCCGCGTTGAGCATGTCCTGGCGGTATTCGAGCGCCTGCGCCGCAGTGTAGAGTTCCAGAGCCAGCACGTGGCCGAGGTCGTCTAGCATGTCGAGCACATGCCGCGCCTCATTCGCACCCATGGAGACGTGATCCTCGGCGTTCGCGCTGGTCGGGACAGAATACACGGATGCCGGATGCGCGCGCGTGGCCAGGTCGTTGACCAGGGCAGCGGCCGTGTATTGCACAATCATGAAGCCGGAATCGGTCGCATCCTCGTTGCCGATCAGAAACGCCGGCAGGCCGTCGTTGTTCGCCGGATCGACCAGCTTGTTCAGGCGCCGCTCGCTGATCGACGCAAGCACCGGAATCGCAGCCTTGACGTAGCTCATCGCCAGCGCGAGCGGCATGCCGTGAAAGTGCCCCGCCGAGATCACCTGGTCTTCGATCACCTTCGCGTCTTCGGCATCCGGAAAGATCAGCGGATTGTCGGTGACGGCGTTCAACTCGATGTCGATCACGCGCTGCGCCTGTGCAAGCGCATCGCGCACCGCACCATGCACCTGCGGGATGCAGCGCAAGCAATAGGCATCCTGCGGTTGGTGCTTCTTGCCGCCCTTGAACGGCAGGAAGCGCGCATAGAATGCCTCCTTGCCATGGCGCTGCGATGGCGGCACCCAGTCCCAACCGATATCGAAGCAACGCTGCTGGTCGGTCGGATCGCTCCACGCGTCGACCTGCCAGGTGCGAAACTTCGGCACGAGGTGATAAGGGATGTCAGCCAGCGTCGATCCTGCCAACGCACGGCGCAGGTTCGACGCCGTCTGCACCTGCCCCGGATGCGGTCGCAGCGCATGCACTTCGGTCTTGAACGCGGCGGTACGGCCGGCGAAGGCGTCCAGTGTCATCGCGGCCGCGAGATCGGCCGTGGCGAGCAGCCGCTCCAGGCGATCCAACGCCAGCACGCCCATCGCCAGCATCTGCGTGGTGCCGTTGTTGAGCGCAAGCCCCTCCTTGAACGACAGCTTCACCGGCGCCAGGCCCACGCGCTCGAGTGCATCGCCGCCACGCATGCGTTCGCCATACACAAACGCCTCGCCCTCGCCAAGCAAGACGATGGCCAGGTGCGACAACGGCGCGAGGTCGCCACTGGCGCCGACCGAACCTTTTTCCGGAATCACCGGAACCACGCCGCGATTGAGCAATTCGGCCAGCGCCTGCAACGTGGATGCACGTATTCCCGAGTGCCCGCGCATCAGCGTGTTGACGCGGATCACGAGCATCGCGCGCACCACCTCCACGCTCATCGGCTTGCCGACGCAAACCGCATGCGTGACAACGAGGTTGTGCTGCAATTCCTCCATCAGCGTGCGGCTGTTCGACTCCGCGTTGCCGCCCGGCAGCTCGTCGCGTGCGCGATGGGCGCCGAGCAGCTTGTCGGCGTTGCTGCCGAAGCCGGTGGTAACACCGTAAATCGGCTCGCCACGCTTGACCTGTTCGGCGAGGAAGTTCGCCGTGCGCTGCACTTTGGCAAGCTGATCCGGGGCAAGGCCTACGCTTGCGTCGCCGCGCGCGATCTGCGCGACCTCCGCGCGCGTCAGGCGGCTGCCATCGAGCAGGACGACATGCCGGGTTTCGCCGCTCATGCCGGCATCGCCTGTGCCTGTTCGAGTTCGACGCGCAGGGCCTTGGCCAGCTCCGTGCGCGGCACCTCGAACTGATCCTGCTTGCGCATGTCCTTCACCGCGACCGTGCCCTTGGCGATTTCGTCGGGACCGAGCACGACGACGAAGCGGATGCCGGCGCGATCGGCGTACTTGAACTGCTTGCCGAGCTTGCCCGATTCCATGACCACTTCGGTGGCGATGCCGGCATGGCGCAACTGCGTCGCGATTTCGAGGCATGCCGGCAATAGCGTCTCGTCCATCTGCGCGACCAGCACATGCACCGTACTCGCAACGGCGCCGAGCAGCCTGGCCTCGCGTAATTGCCAGAACAGGCGCGTCGCGCCGATGGAGATGCCGACGCCCGGCAGGTGCGATTTCGTGTAGTTCGAGGCGAGATTCTCGTAACGCCCGCCGGAACAGATGGAACCGATCTGCGGATGTTCGTTCAAGGTCGTTTCGTAGACCGTGCCGGTGTAGTAGTCGAGGCCACGTGCGATCGACAGGTTGATCGCGTAGTGGGTTTCCGGGACGCCGAATGCCTTGATCAGCTCCAGCGTCTGCTTCAATTCGGCCACGCCTTCGGCCAGCATCGCATTGCAGCTGCCGAGGCTATCGAGTCTGGCCAGCGCATCGGCATGTCCGTGCGAGCGGATCTGCACGAAGTCGAGGATTCTCTTCGCCGCCTCGGCGGAAAGGCCGAAACCTTTGCCCGTCAACGCATCGCGCACGTAATCGACGCCGCGCTTATCGAGCTTGTCGACTTCGCGCAGCGCCAGCGCCTGACGCTCGGCATCGGCCAGTCCGGCACTTTCGAAGAATCCGCGCATCAGCTTGCGGTTATTGAGCCAGATCGTGAACGGGCCGATGGCCAGATCGCGGAACACGCTGTGGATCACGGCCGGAATTTCGGCGTCGTAACGGATCGATAGCGAATCCTTGCCGACCACGTCGATGTCGCACTGGTAGAACTCGCGGAAACGGCCGCGCTGTGCGCGCTCGCCGCGGTAGACGCGTTGGATCTGGTAACGACGGAACGGAAAATTCAGGTCGCGCTCGTGCTCCGCCACATAGCGCGCCAGCGGAACGGTCAGGTCGAAGCGCAACGCGAGCTCGGGCAATCCGCCGGCTGGCTTTTCCAGCGCGCCGGTCGACTGCACGAAATACACCTGCCGCTCGGTCTCGCCACCCTGCTTGGTCAGCAGCACGTCGGAAAACTCCATCACCGGCGTTTCGACCGGCAGGAAGCCGAAGCGCTCGAAATTCGCGCGAATCGTGTCCAGAATGCGCTGGAAGGCGATCTGGTCCGGCGGCAGCAGTTCCAGCGTGCCGGGCATGGTGCGGGCTTGGGTCAACGCCATGAAATCCTCGCGGAATTTTTACCGCAACAATTTGCCTATGGAACCGCGGAAGAACCGTCGCGAGCGAAGACAGGTCGAGTGCCGCCAGCGCGCAGGAACCGCAGTTTACTTGAATGTAAATGAGGATTCCGAGCACTGCCGGCACACGAGATGTCGAGCGCAGCAAGTTATCCAGAGGTTCCACAAGCAAAAAAACCGGCACTTGGCCGGTTTCTTGTTCGATCATTGGTCGGGGTGAGAGGATTCGAACCTCCGACTTCTACCTCCCGAAAGTAGCGCTCTACCAGGCTGAGCTACACCCCGACGCGGAAAGCAAAGCGAGCCGCGCATTCTAGCGACGCACCAGCCGTGGCGCAAGACGAAAAACGCCCGGCGGGCCGGGCGTTTTTCTATTGCGCGCGCCGGGATTTACTGGCCGCATTCCTTGCCGCGCGCCGCGCGGTTACCCGCCGCCTTGGCTGCGGCTTCACTCATGTAGGAGCCTTCCTTGGTCTTGCCGTACCACTCGTCGCCTTGGCAGTGGTAGACCTTCGACCCGGAGTTGACCCAGACCAGCCCGGGGCCGCCACCGGCCTTCTGCTCGATCTGCGAAGCCGGCGTCGGCGCGACGCGCTTGGCCGGGCTGGCCTTGACAGCGGGCGCTGCCGCCGGTGCGGCAGCCGGCGCCGCCTTGGCAGGAGCACTCTGGGCGGCCGGTGCAGCCGCGGCTGCGCCGCCGAGCCATTCCTTTACGCCTTTGTGGCCGCGACAGGCGCCCTTGTGCGTGGTGCCGGTGAAATAGGTGCCGTCCTTGCACAGCGCCGTGGCGCCTGCCGGAGCCGCTGCGGGCGCGGATGCCGCAGGCGCCGATTCGGTCGCCGCGGGTTTCTTCGATTTCTTCGATGGTTTCGCGGTCGCCGCGGTTTTGCCTGCAGCGGACGTATCTGCGGCGGCCTTCGAATCGCCGCCGAGCCATTCCTTGACGCCCTTGTGGCCGCGGCAGGCACCTTTGTGCGTGGTGCCGGTGTAGTAGGTGCCGTCCTTGCACGCCGCCGTCGCTCCGGCGGGGGCCTGCGCCCAAGCGCCGGCGGACAACAGCAGCCCAAGTCCCAAAGCACTCGAAACAAGCAATGTCTTCATCGCAGTCTCCATTTGATGGGGGAAATCCTCTGGCGCATACGAACGTGCGCGCCACCCAGAATCCGCGCAACCGCCACGAGAGTCAATCGTTTGCGCCGGGCTCGGAAATGCCGTTCAGCCGTTTCCGCATGCGCGTTCAGCTTCGCACGATGGCTTGCCAACCGTAGCGGTCGAAAACCCGCCATCCGGGCACCGGACGCGCCTGCTTGACGAAGCCCTGCCGCCACCCGGTGCATCCGGTCTGCAGAGAAAGGGTCAGCGCAGTGCCGGCGCGCTCGACACGAACGATGCCGGAGGCTTCGCCGCCGATGATGTCATGCGCCTGCAGCGTGTCGCGACCGGATCGCCACGGAACCAGAACGCGGCAAGGCCGCGGACCACCGTCCAGCACGACGAACAGTGCCAGGCCGCGCCGCGCCTGCCGTGAATCCACGCGTATGCATACCTTGCCATCGGCGCCGGCGCTCGCGCGCAATGGATGCCGCGGATTTTCCACGGCGATCGCCGCCGCCTCGGCGTAATCCTCCGTCGCGCCGACATGGCCGAGAAAACGCCCGCGACTCAGGCGCATCTGGGTGGCGTGCGCGAGGATGGCGTCGCGCTTGCACTGCTGGCGGGCGATGTCCAACTCGCACACCATGGTGGCGTCGGCGCCGCCGCCATGCACGGCGAAGGCGATCAGGCGCGGCCATGCCCCGGCGCTGCCGTCCAGCGCGAGGCGAACCAGCACATTCGCCGCGCTGTGGTCAGGATGGCGGTCGGCAAGCGACGGCAGCACGATGCAGGTCGGCGCGAATTCCGCGATCGCGACGCGCAATCTTGCCGGGACCGACGCGTCGGCGCGCATGAGCAAGTCCGTCAAGCCAAGGTCCGGCAGGCCGAAAAAAACGGCGTCGCCATCGCGCAGGCCCAGCACGCGCATGGCCTGGCGCGCTTCCTCGCGCCGGCGCGCGCCCCAGCGCGTGCGCGCGGCGACGTCGATGCGCCAGCGCTTTTCGATCCAGCGCTGCGGCCAGACGTTGGCGTCGCCGTCGGTCAGCACAATCACACGCACGGCGGCACCGGCAGCGCGCGCCGCCTGGATCAATCCGCCCGTGGCGATGGATTCATCGTCCGGGTGCGGGGCGACGACCAGGATCCGATCCGTCGGCGTAAACCTCAGCGTATCGCTCAAGAACCGGGCGCTCCGGATTGCAGACGGCAACGATAGTCGGTGTTCGCGGCAGCGCGCAACCGTTCGTCCGTTAAGCGCCGTTTAACCCCGATTCCGCGGTTGTCGGGTATCGTGCGCGCGCTGAATTCCACTAGACCCTGACGCCGCCCGCGAGCGGTCATGATTCGAGCAAGTCCCATGCATACCCAAGTCCTGCCGGCGCCCGCGGCTACTCATGACTATCACCTGCAGCCCGGCGATGCGTTCTACCGCATCGCCATACTGGCCGGTTTCATCGTCGTCGTCGCAGCGACTTGGCATTTGCGCGCGTTTCATGGATTGATCCACTCCGCGCACCAGTATGGCTGGCTGGGGTACGCCGCACGGCCGAGCCTGCTCTGGGCCAGCATGGGCCTGCTCATGTTGCTGTACCGCACCCTGCTCTGGTTCCAGTACCGCACCCCACCGGTCGCCACGATGGAGGACGCACCGACGCTCACCGTGATCATTCCCGCCTTCAACGAGGGCGAAATGGTCGCGCGCACGATCGAGTCCGTCGCCACGGCGCGCTATCCGCACGACCGGCTCGAAATCTTCGTCATCGACGATGGCAGCCGCGACGACACCTGGCTGCACATCGAACGCGCCGCAGCGCGCTTCCCGGGCCTGGTGACGACGCTGCGTTTTCCGCAAAACCGCGGCAAGCGCGCTGCGCTCGAAGCCGGCTTCCGCCGCGGCAAGGGCGAGGTCATGGTCACGATCGACTCGGACAGCGTGATCGACCCGGGCACGCTGCTCGCCATGGCCGGCCCGTTCCGGGATCCCAGGGTCGGCGCCGTCGCCGGCAAAGTCAGCGTCTACAACCGCGCGGCCGGCATCATTCCGCGCATGCTCAACGTGCGTTTCGTGCTGTCGTTCGATTTTTTGCGCGCCGCGCAAAGCACCTACGGCACCGTCTACTGCTGCCCGGGCGCCCTCGCCGCCTACCGCACCGAAGCGGTGCGCCGCGTGCTCGAGCGCTGGGTCGCGCAGGAGTTCCTCGGCGCGCGCTGCACGTTCGGCGAG
>DATIVQ010000141.1:0-6546 GCA_035465735.1 Rudaea sp. | reverse complement strand
TGCCCGCAACGGCGGCTTGCCGGCAATGCCGGCCATGAGCTTGTCGACGAACAGCAGCTTGTCGAGCGCCTTCCATCCCTTGTATTTGCCGCGCCAGTCCAGATCCGGCGTCAGCCACACCGCGAACGTTTCGACGAAGTCCTCGTCCGGGTGATACTGCGCGTAGTAGTAATCCAGATGCCGCACGAAGCTCTTGCTGTACGGACGGAAGCGGTACGTTTCCTCGTACGGTGCGGACGGATGTCCGAACACGCGCTGCCAGCTGCGCTTGCGATTGAGATCGTACGCATAAGTCAGCGCATGACCGCACTCGTGCCGCAGCAGCTTCATGCACCAGTCGTGATTGTCCCCTTCGGCCTCCAGCAGCATCTTTTTTTGCAGTTTGATCAGGCGTGGATGCGCCAGATAAAACGGAATGCCGATCACCGGTTCGTTCTCCGGCGTCAACCATTCGTCGGCAAGATAGCAGCGCGGCTGAAACGGGATATTGCGCGCCTCCAATTCCGCGTAGAGCTGGGCGATGCACGCCTCAAGCCAGGTGCCTTCGATGCGCAACGGCAGCTCCGACAGACGCAGGCCGAGCAAATCCTCTTCGGCCATCGTGGCCAGGTCGATGAGCGCCTTGGCGGCAGGCTCGCTCGGCACCGTGGCGGCTTCATTGGGACTAGCCATGGCCCAAGGATAACCGAGTTGGGGCGCACTGCCGGATACGCTTGCGCAGATGTGTCAGGAAAACGCCGGTCGCACGGTCGTGTGCTCGGACAAGCCTGTTTCGTAGTATCGTCACGCCTGCCAAGGAGTCCCGCCATGAAACTGCTCACGACCCTCGCCGCTGCCGCCGCCATCGCACTCGCTGCCTTCGCAGCCCCATCGCATGCCGAACTCAAGGTCGGCGCACACGCGCCGGACTTTAGCCTGCCGGCCTGGCTCGCCGGCAAGCCCTTCACGTTCGATCTCAAGGACGCACTTAAGAAAGGACCGGTCGTGGTCTACTTCTTCCCGGCTCCGCACACGGAAGGCTGCAATGTCGAAGCGCACCTGTTTTCCGAGGCGATCGACAAGTTCAAGGCCTATAACGCGACCGTCATCGGCGTGACCGCAGGCAATCTGGACCAGATCGCAGACTTCTCCAAGGAAGCCGAACATTGCAGTGGCAAGTTTGCGGTCGCCGCGGACAAGGGTGCCGTGATCGCCAAGCAATACGATTCGTTGCTGATGCTCAAGCCCGGCTGGTCCAACCGCACGTCCTACCTGATCGACCAGTCCGGAAACGTCGCCGCGGCCTATTCGGCGCTCAGCCCCAAGGATCACGTCGCCGAGATGCTGGCCGCGTTAAAGGCACTGCCACACGCAAAATGACCCGGATGGGATGACGCGATGGCCGCATCGAGGCTGATGGCGCGCCTGCGCGATCACGACTGGCTAGCCGCCGTGATCGAGTTGGCCATCGTCGTTGTCGGCATCCTGATTGCCCTGCAGGTCAGCAATTGGAATCAGGATCGCGTGGACCGCAATCGGGCCCAAAGTTACTACCGGCGCATCCATGCCGACCTGAGTGCCGACCTCAAGAGCATGGATGCGACCCTGGCGTTCTGGCGCGCGGTCTCAGCTTACGGCAGCCAGGCCATTGCCGACGGCGAAAACCGGCAAGGCGCTGGCGCAGCGGACTGGAAGACGGTCCTCGCCTATTACCAGGCCAGCCAGACCATGCCGTTCGTGCCTGCCGACAATGCGTTCGCCGAGATGCGCAGCGCCGGCGACCTGGGCCTGGTCGGCAACGAACCGCTGCGCAAGCGCCTGGAAGACTACTACTCACTGTCGGGTGTAGGTGGACAATCCATCATCCGCCAGCAGGATCCCGCGTACCGCCTGCAGATTCGGGGCCTTACGCCCTGGCCGGTGCAAGAGTACATCTGGACTCGCTGTTTCAGCGAGTCCAGCTACATCACCCAGCAATTCGTCGATTGCCCGTCCTCGATCGATGCGCGGCAGGCCAGCGCCCTCCTCGATTCCTACCGCCATGCGCCGGACTTGCTGAATCAACTGCGCGCCTGGATGTCGACGCTGCGGATCAGCATCATGGTGCTCGTCAACGACCGCCGCGACGCCAATGAACTGGATGCCGCGGTTACCAGGGCCATGAAGAGATGATGGCCCGCGGCCGGACTTAAATCCCCTTTTCCTTGCGATAGCGGATCGAGTCCGCGTAAAGCTGTTCGTAGATGCGCGGCGCATCGTCTGCGCTCATGGGGCGAATTCCGTCGCCGCGACGTCCGGCGCGCGCCTGCGCGAAAAGCGCAGTCGGGGCGAGGCCCGGCAGGCGCGTGTAGGTGACCTGCGGCCGCAATGCGCGCGGTGCCGGCAAACGCGTATTCGTGTATGTCGCCACCGTGCCGTCGCCGTAGAGCGTGTGCAGGTTGACTTGCGCGCCGATCGACGGCGCCGTTTCGATCGCGGCGAGAAAATTCTCGCCGGCGTGCACCATCAGCGCCAGCTTGATCTTCGGCATCGGCGGAATGTCCCAGGCGCCCGCGGAAACGAAACCGGCCCTGGCCAGCTCCGCCACGACCGGCTGCGCGGCCGCGTCGGGCGCGGGCACGCGGGTCAAGGCGATCGTCGTCGGCATCGTGTCGATGGTCGCCTTCATCATCCCGTACTTCGAGGCGACGTGCGTCAGCCACAGCGTGAGTTGGCGCTTGAAGAGCAGGATCAGCGCGCCGACGATGACGAGGTAGGCAACCCTGCCGTTCCAGCCGAAGAAATAGCGCGACGCCAGAGCGCCGAGCACGTAGACGCCCCAAACCACGATCTGGATCTGCATGTTCTCCCTCCCCCGAGGCCAGCACGGTTCGGCCCATGATTTACCCGGGATTCTAACGCGAGCAATGCCGAAGCTTGGAGCGATTGACTTGCCCGCCCCTGCCCCCACATCCGAAAGGAATCCCTACAGCACCCTGCCCATGACATCCCCTGCCCGCCTTCGCATCGACTTCGTCTCCGACGTGGCTTGTCCGTGGTGCGCCATCGGCCTGGCCAGCCTGCAGGAAGCGCTGGTGCGCCTGCACGGAACCATCGAGGCGGACATCCACCTGCAGCCGTTCGAACTCAATCCGCAACTGCCGTTCGAGGGCGAGGACGCGAACGCACACCTGATGCACAAGTACGGCATCGGCGAGGAACAGCTCGATGCCAATCGCGCCGCGATCCGCGAACGCGCGGCGGCGCTGGGATTTGCATTCAACATGCGCAAGGGCAGCCGCATCTACAACACGTTCGATGCGCACCGACTGCTGCATTGGGCCGAACTGCAGGGCCGCGGACACGCACTCGCGCTCAAGCAGGCATTCCTGCGCGCCTATTTCAGTGACGGTGCGAACGTGGCCGATCGCGAAATCCTTATCCGCATCACCAAAGACGTCGGATTGAACGCCGACGAAGCGCGCCGCGTGCTGGAAAGCGGCGAATATGCCGATGCGGTGCGTGCGCAAGAACGGTACTTCCAGCAGGCCGGAATCCATTCCGTACCGGCGATCATCGTCGAAGGTCAGTATCTGATTTCAGGCGGGCAGCCGCCGGAAATCTTCGAGCACGCGCTGCGCGAGATCGCGGCCAAGGCGCCGACCGAAAAGCCCGCACTGCACTGAATTACGAAAGGCACGGCATGAGCGATTCCCTGCATATCGTTTGTCCGCACTGCGTGGCGGTGAACCGCGTTCCGTCGGATCGCCTCGGGGCTGCGCCGACCTGTGGCAAATGCCATCGGCCGCTGTTCGATGGCCATCCGGCGGAAGCAAACGAAGCCGCGTTCGAGAAACATCTCACACGCAACGACATTCCGGTACTGGTGGACTTCTGGGCGCCGTGGTGCGGCCCATGCCGGATGATGGCGCCGCACTTCGTGCAGGCGGCCGCGCAACTCGAACCGCTCGTGCGCCTGCTCAAGGTCGACACCGATGCCGAACCGGCGCTCGGCACACGCTACAACATCCGCAGCATCCCTACCCTCGCCCTGTTCCGCGGCGGGCGCGAAATTGCGCGGCAGTCCGGCGCAACGAGCAGCGCCGGAATCATGCAGTGGGTGCGCGCGAACGGGGCTTGAGCGAAAGAACGGACGCGGCACTCCGCGTCCCCACCGCAGGGCACGAGCTCGCGCTGTCAGGGCAAAGCTTCCCCGCGCGCCGCCGAGCCTGGCTAGGCGTCTTTCTTCGCGCGCCGGCGCTTCATCCGCAATCAACGCGTTACGCCGTTCGACAGCCGCACCTTACCAGCGGTTCGGTCAGGCGGAAGCGTCGCATGGCTTCTTGGCGATCCCGTGATCAAGTTCATTGTGGATGAGCAGGACGCACTGCGACGCGAACAGCATTTTCGGGCCGAGGCTGATTTCCTCGGCACCCAGACGCTCGAGCGTGCCGAAGCTCTTCTTCGGCATCGGCATGTGGTCGGTGAGGATGAAACATGGATTGCCGGCAATCGGCTTGTCGCGCATGGATTCCCCCTTCGGGTCCATCACGAACAAGCGATGATCCTTGGCCAATTCCTGTACCAGCTTCTCGAAACCGATCGTGCGCACGGTAATGCCCGGCTCGACCGCGCGGCTTTCGTCCTTGCCCATGCCGCGCGAGGCATCCAGCGCCATGGCAATCTTGCCGAGCAAGGCCTGCTCGTGGAAACCGCCGACGTCGTGCATGGCGTTCGCGTCGAACCGGATCGTTCGAGAATAGTCCGGGGTGCTTTCCAGCACCAGATGCACCACGACATCGGGCCGATGCGACTGCGCCACGAAGATCGCGTTCATCAGCGTGTGGGCAAGGATTTCGGTATGCGCCTGCTTGCCGACCGCATCCAGGAGCTGCCGGCTCTCCGTCGGCGCCGATCTGGCCCTCAATACAAAGACGCGCATTGCGGCGGGTGCTCTCAAAAGACGAGAAAGTGTACCCTGCCCCCTGTTTTCCCGGCCACCATCGCGCATGAAAGTCCAACGCCGCCTGCCCCAGTCGTTCTTCCGCCGCGACGCGCGGGTGGTGGCGCCCGACTTGCTCAACAAGATTCTGCTCGCGGCAGACGGCCGCAGCGGCCGAATCGTCGAGGTGGAAGCGTACTGCGGCGCGATCGATCCGGCGGCGCACACGTATCGCGGCAAGACACCGCGCAATGCCGTCATGTTCGGCCCGCCCGGCTGCATGTACGTGTACTTCACCTACGGCATGCACTGGTGCTGCAATGCGGTGTGTGGCGACGAGGGCGCGGGAACGGCCGTGTTGCTGCGCGCGTTGCAACCGCTGGTGGGGCTGGAGGCGATGCGCCGCGCGCGTCCTGCGGCGCGGCACGACCGCGATCTGTGCCGGGGCCCGGCGCGCCTGACCCAGGCCATGGGCATCACCGGCGCACACAACGGCATCGAACTGTTTTCCGGTCGCGCGGGGTTTTCGCTGGTCGGCGATGGCATGGCGCCACCGCGCGATGCCCAGGCTGGCGCGCGCATCGGCATCTCGCGCGGCGTGGAGCATCCGTGGCGCTGGTACGTGCCCGGCAACGAGTACGTGTCCGGGCGCTGAGGATGCGAAAATGGTCGGATTCCGGTAATCCAAGCGAAAAGGGGTCGAGGACATTTCGAGTCTGGAAATGTTCGCAGACCCCTATTTTTTTCCCTCTTGGTATGCAAAAGGGCCTCGGCGACCCGCGTTTGCTTGTCGACGATCCAAATTGACCAGCGTCAACTCACGCCGTATGCGAGAGGTCTAGCCTTGCGCGCGTTGGCTCTATGGGCAGCAAAGCCATGGGCATCTGGTTGGGTCATCTTCGACAAGCAGAGCTGGGTCTTGCCGCCAGCCTGATCTTGCTGGTTGGCGTGACGAAAGGCACCGCTCAGCTTTGCTTCGCACCAACCGACGTGCCATGAGCCGCCGCGTGCCATGGCGCGTGCTCGAGGTTGCATGCTGGGTCACCGGTGTCGCCCTGCTCGCGCTGTGGTCGGTCGCATTCTTCGGCGGAGAAATCGAGCGCAACCGGGCGATCGCCGACTTCGACCAGATGCGTGCTGGCAGCGTCGCCCGCGGCGAGGTTGCGGCGTCCGATTCGCCTCGGCGCACGCCAGCCGCCAGCGTCGATCCCCGGTCTGCCACAGCGGCGTCGCTGGTATCGGCTGCCGTTGCGCCCGCGGCGCTGCCGATCGCGCTGCTGCGCATCCCCCGCGTCGCGCTCGAAGTTCCAGTCTTCGGCGATACGAGCGAGCTTAACCTCAACCGCGGCGCGGGCTGGATCGAAGGAACCGCGGCGCCCGGCACGGACGGCAACATCGCGATCGCCGCGCATCGGGATCGTTATTTCCGTGCGCTCAAGAACGTCGCCGTGGGCGACATCGTCGAACTCGAGAGTCTGGCGCAACGGCGCGAGTACCGCATCACCGGGCTTTCCATCGTCCAGCCCAACGACACATCGTGGCTCTCCGCCACCAGGACCGCCACGATCACGCTGGTGACCTGCTATCCGTTCTATTACGTCGGCCACGCGCCCAAACGCTACATCGTGCGCGCCGTCGGCGTGAGC
>DATIVQ010000140.1:0-6579 GCA_035465735.1 Rudaea sp. | reverse complement strand
GGCGGCGCGCTCACCGACCGCATGCGCACCGGCATCGCGCTCGCCGATGCGATTGCGGTGATCGTGCAGATCGCCGGTGCGCTGGAATTCGCGCACGAGCACGGCGTCGTGCACCGCGACCTGAAACCCGCGAACATCATGTTCCGCGATACCGGCACGCCGGTGCTGACCGACTTCGGCATCGCCCGCTACCAGGACGGTTCGGCCACGCGCCTGACCCAGACCGGCATGCTCGTGGGCACGCCCACCTACATGAGCCCGGAGCAGATCAACGGCCTGCAGGTCGACGGCCGCGCCGACCAGTACAGCCTCGGCATACTCTTCTACGAATTGCTCACCGGCGCGCCGCCGTTCCGCGGCGACACGCCGATCGCGGTGCTGATGGCGCACCTGACCCAGGCGCCGGCACCGGTGCCGGCGGAGTTCGCCGCGTTCCAGGACATCTTCGACCGCGTGCTGGCCAAGAACCGCGACGAACGCTATCCCACGCTCAAGGCGTTCAGCGACGATCTCAAGTCGCGCCTCGTGCACAGCGACACCTTGCTGATGCGCCTGCAGCTTGATCCGAACCAGACCTCGTCCGAACAGTTGCGCGCGCTCGGTTTCTACACCAGCACGCCGAGCAGCGGCGGCTTGCGCGCAAGCCTGTCCGGCCAGCATCCGATCCCGACCGTAGCGCCAGCGACGCCTGACGCGACGCCGGCCTCCGCGCCGGCGCCGGGATGGCGCAAGTGGTGGCCCGCTGCCGCGGCGATTGGTGCCGTGCTCGTGCTGGCCGTGTTGTGGGGATTGTTCGGCCATCGCCGTCTGAGCCACGACGAACAGGAACTGGTGAACCTGTGGAACGACCGCGCCGCGGAGTTGATCAAGTCCGGGCAACTCGTCGTGGCCGCACCCGGCAGCGACGGCAGCGCGCTGGATTTCGTGCACAAGGTCGAACTGAAGGATCCGGGCAACTCGCGTGCCGGGGAAGCGCGTGCGCAGATCGGCAAGTTGCTGGCGGCGCAGGGTGATGCGGCACTGGCCGACAAGCGCATCGACGATGCGGAAAAGATCGACGCCGACGCGCTCAAGGCGCTGCCGGGCGACGCGTCCCTGACCGGATTGCAGCAGCGCATCGCGCAGGCACGCGAGCAGGCGCGCGCGCAGGCGCAGGCCGACGCGCAAGCCGCGGACACGCGCCACAAGGCACAGGCACAGGTGGCGACGCTGCTCGACTCGGGCACCGACCCGGAACTGCGCGCCGCGTTCGACGGCATCACCCAGTTGTTGACCCAGGATGCCGCGGACGCCGACACGCAGGCCCTGCGCGCGCGCGCCATCGCCGCGATGGGCAAGCGTCTGCAATCAGCCGCCGGTACCGAGGATTTCGATGCGCTGGCCGGTTTCGTCAAGGGCCGCGATGCTGCCTGGGCCAGCGATCCGGCCTGGGCGGGCATGCTGCGCGACATGCCGGCGTGGCGCGCGCAAGTCGTCGCCGCGGCGCAGGCGCAGGCCGCCGCCAATGCAGGCGAGTTGCTGCTCAACGCGACGCCGTGGGCACGCGTGGATGCCGTGGCCGACGGCAGCGGACGTGCCGTGACCTTGCCCGAGGACAGCAGCACACCCTTGCTGCTGAAATTGCCGGCCGGCACCTACAGCGTGGTTTTTCGCCAGCCGCTGGACGGCAAGAGCAAGCAGATGACGGTAAGCATCGAAGGACAAAAACGCGCCACGCTGTCCGCTTCGTTCGCGGCGCCGGATGCGAAGGAGTATTTCAAGCATGCGGGTTTGTAGCATCCTGCTCGCCATGCTTGCACTGGCCGCGCCCGGCGCGGCGCGGGCCGATTATGTCGAAGACTACATCGCCGGGCTCGCCGCACTCGATCATGGCGACTATGCGCAGGCGGTGCAGAACCTGAAAAAGGCGCTGGCGACGCAATCCGAGCCTGTGCAGCGCGTCATGATCCAGGGCAATGCGCAGCCCTACCTGCCGCATCATTTCCTCGGCCTGGCGCAGTTCAAGCTCGGCGATTGCGCGGCGGCGCAGGCCGAATGGAACGATCCGATGAACGCGCGCATGCTCGCGCTGCTGAAGCAGTTGCGCGTGCGGCAGGCACTGTTGCGCGGCCAACGCCAGGACCTGGCGGACGAACGCGAACTCCTCGCGCAAGAACAGCGGCTGCTGGGCCAATGCGTGTCCGCCGCCGCAAAATCCACAACGCAGCAAAGTACACAGACGGCGGACAAGCCACCGGGGGCAGCTTCCGCGCCGCCGGCAACTTCCGCGTCGCCGCCGACAGCGCCCGCGCCACCACCCAAACCCGTCGCCGTCGCACCGGCCGGTACGCCACCGGCATTGCTGCGCGCGTTCGACGATTTTGTCGCTGGCCGTTACGCCAACGCGGCAAAGATCGACGCGGACGCACTCAGCGGCACGCGCGCGCGATTCCAGGCTTTTCTGCTGCGCAGCGCGGCGCGCTTCGCGCTGGCACGCTCCGGCGACAAGGGCCAACTCGACGCCGCTCGCCGCGACGCGCTCGCCGCGCAGGCGCTGGAAAAATCCGTCCCGGACGAACAGGTGTTCTCTCCCGCCTTCCGCGCGTTCTACGCCGGAGCGCAGTGACGTTGCAGCGGGTTATACTGCGCGTTCCTTCGATCGTGTAGCGGAGACAAGTCATGGGTGGATTCGTCGCGTTGATCCTGCTCGTCGTGGTGGCGATCTTCGTCTCCAAGACCGTGCGCGTGGTGCCGCAGGGCTACGAGTGGACCAAGGAAACCTTCGGCCGCTACACCAGCACGATGGAGCCCGGCCTGCACATCCTGATTCCGATCTACCACACGGTCGGCCGGAAGATGAACATGATGGAGCAGGTGCTCGACGTGCCCTCGCAGGACGTCATCACCAAGGACAACGCCGTGGTGCGCGTGGACGGCGTGGTGTTCTACCAGGTGCTCGACGCCGCGAAGGCCGCGTACGAGGTTGCCAACCTGCAGCAGGCGATCCTGAACCTGGTGATGACGAACATCCGCACGGTGCTCGGTTCCATGGACCTGGACGAATCGCTGTCCAAGCGCGACGAGATCAACGCGCGCCTGCTGAAAGTGGTCGACGAGGCCACGCATCCCTGGGGCCTGAAGTGCAACCGCATCGAGATCAAGGACATCCAGCCGCCGCGCGACCTGGTCGATTCGATGGCGCGGCAGATGAAGGCCGAGCGCGAGAAGCGCGCGAACATCCTCGAGGCCGAGGGTTTTCGTCAGGCTGCGATCCTGAAAGCGGAAGGCGAAAAACAGTCGGTGATTCTCGCCGCCGAGGGCAAGCGCGAAGCGGCGTTCCGCGAAGCCGAGGCGCGTGAGCGC
Source organism: Rudaea sp. (assembly GCA_035465735.1). Lineage (GTDB taxonomy): Bacteria > Pseudomonadota > Gammaproteobacteria > Xanthomonadales > Rhodanobacteraceae > Rudaea. The sequence continues at coordinate 3,237 of DATIVQ010000140.1, read as the reverse complement.
CAGGCCCAGGCCGAAGCGAAGGCGACCGAGCTCGTCTCGCAGTCGATCCGCGCCGGCGACATCAACGCGATCAACTATTTCGTAGCGACCAAGTATGTCGACGCGCTCAAGGCCATGGTCGGCGCGCCGAACCAGAAGATCATGCTGCTGCCGATGGAGGCGACCGGCGTGCTCGGCTCGCTCGCCGGCATCGCGGAGCTGGCGAAGTCCAGCCTTGCCGAACAGCAGGCCGCCAAACCGGTGGTGAAGCCCTGACATGTTCGCGAACCTGACCTTGCATTACGGCTGGTGGCTGCTCGCGCTGGTGCTGATCGGCGCCGAACTCATGGCGCCGGGATTCTTCATGCTCTGGATCGGCATCGCTGCCGCGGCGCTGGGCGTGGTGCTGATCTTCGTGCCGCAGATGTCGTTCGGCATGCAGGCGGTCGTGTTCGCCGTGTTCGCGGTGATAAGTTGCTACGTGTATTGGCATTTCGTGCGCAACGCGATGCGCGAGCGTTCCGACCAGCCAAACTTGAATCGCCGCGCCGAACAATACATCGGCCGCCGCTTTGTGCTCGAGACGGCCATCGTCAACGGCCAGGGCAAGGCGCGCGTCGGCGATACGCTGTGGCTGGCCGAAGGTCCAGACCTGCCGGCCGGGGCGCCGGTCGAAGTCGTCGGCGTGGACGGCTCCACGCTCAAGGTCAAGGCCGCGTAGACGCAAATCGGTTCGTGGCCCGGGGCGCTGTTCGACTACAATGCGCGCCGAATTTCGCCTGGAACCGGAACGATGACCCAGCAGACCATTCTCAACGCCACTCACCGCGCGCACGGCGCCAGGATGGTGGATTTCGGCGGCTGGGACATGCCGCTCAATTACGGTTCGCAGATCGAGGAGCACCACGCCGTGCGCCGCGACGCCGGCATGTTCGACGTCTCGCACATGACCGTGGTCGACCTGCGCGGGGCGAAGACGCGCGATTTCCTGCGCCACCTGTTTGCCAACAGCGTGGACAAGCTCAAGGTTTCGGGCAAGGCGTTGTACTCGTGCATGCTCAACGAGAATGGCGGCGTGATCGACGACCTGATCGTCTACTACCTCGCCGAAGATTTCTTCCGCGTCGTCGTCAACGCCGCCACACACGACAAGGATCTGGCCTGGATGGAAAAGCAGGCCAAGGCGTTCGGTGTTGCCGTGAACGAGCGCGCGGATCTGGCGATGATCGCCGTGCAAGGTCCGCATGCACGCGCCAAGGTACATTCATTATTGAGTGAGGCCACGCGCGCCAAGGCCGAGAAACTCGGCAAGTTCGTCGCCTGCGAGGGCGATGGCTTGTTCATCGCCCGCACCGGCTACACCGGAGAGGACGGCTACGAAATCATCGTGCCCGAACGCCAAGCCGTGGACTTGTGGAACCAGCTTGCCGCGGCGGGAGTCAGGCCGGCGGGACTCGGCGCGCGCGACACGCTGCGCCTCGAGGCCGGCATGAATCTGTATGGCCAGGACATGGACGAGACGATCACGCCCTGGGAGGCGGGGTTGGCCTGGACCGTCGCGTTGGACACGGGCCGCGATTTCATCGGCCGTGCCGCGCTGGAAAAACAAAAAGGCGATGGCATCCCCCGCGTCATGGTTGGCCTCGTGATGGACGACAAGGGCGTGCTGCGCCACGGTCAGCGTGTGGTCACCGCGCACGGGGATGGCGAGATCCTGTCCGGCACTTTCTCGCCGACACTGGGCAAGGCGATCGCGTTCGCGCGCGTTCCCGCCGGCACCGCCGACCGTGCCGAAGTCGACATCCGCGGCAAGCTGGTGCCGGTGCGTGTGGTGAAATATCCTTTCGTCAGGGACGGCAAAGCGGTCGAAGGCGTTTGACCTCACCCGCCCCATTCGTGTGTAGAATTCGTCTCGTAACGATCCACCCAGGAACCTGAGCCATGAACGAAATTCCCGGCGACCTGAAATTCATGAAGTCCCACGAATGGGCGCGTGTCGAGGACAACGGCACCGTCACCATCGGCATCTCCGATCACGCGCAGGGCCTGCTCGGCGACCTGGTTTACGTGGAACTGCCCAGTGTCGGCGACGACGTGACCGCCGGCAACGCCTGCGCCGTGGTCGAATCCGTGAAGGCGGCTTCGGATATCTACGCACCGGTCTCCGGCAAGGTGGTTGCGGTCAACAGCGCGCTCGCCGAGAAACCCGAGACAATCAACGAGGACGCCTTCGGCGAAGGCTGGATCTTCGTGGTCAAGCCGAGCAACCTCGCCGAGGAAAGCGAAGAACTGCTCGATCCGGATGCGTACGCCGAACTGATCGAAAGCGAAGAACACTGACGCGCGATCGCGCTGTTCTTTGTCGCGCGATCACGAAAAAAATTCTGCGAAACTTCCATCGCGCGCATCGGCTTCCGGTGCGCGCGATGCGTTTGCGGCTTCGCAAAAGTTGCGCAGTTTTGCGCAAATGATGCGTTTGGGTGCACCGATTCGGCGTAGGCGGAAAAATTTTTTTCGAGGCGAATTGGGCGCGCACGACGCACATTTCCGATCGCTGCCTTTGCTGCATCGTATGTGTTTGTCGATGAATGCGATTCCAGAGCGATTGCAGCGATGTATTCGCGTGGTGCGATCGACCGCGTGGTGCGCCAACGCGCCAATGCGCCCGCAGGCCGCATGTTTGCTTGCTTTGCGCGAGGTCGCGAAGGCGTGCACGCGACGCACGTTGCTGTATTGCCATTTGGCATGCGAGACGTATAGACGTCCATATAGTTAATCCGAAGCTAACTCGGCGGCCATTCGCGGCCGCACCGACCCGGTTTTGGATGGCGAAGATTGGGCCGCGCATGACCGGCCGTGCCTGCACAAACCTGTTGACACGGAAAAAATCCGGGAATAATTTTTGCCCCGGCGTAACACACGCGTAACAGGATTTATGGCGGGAGCGAAGTTCGTACAACCTTACATCGAGCACGGCCACAAATCGGTTGCCGTGAAAAAAGTGACGGTATCGATACCGCTTCACGTGCTCAGACTTCTCTCCGATGAACGCACACGCCGGCAAGTCAGCAATCTCAGGCACGCGACGAACAGCGATCTGCTGTGCGAAGCGTTCTTGCACGCTTTTACTGGGCAGCAACTACCAACTGACGAGGAGCTAAGACGCGATATGGCTATGAAGAAAGCTGCAAAGAAGAAACCCGCGAAGAAGGCCGCCAAGAAGACCGTGAAGGCCAAGGCCGCCAAGAAGACTGCACG
>DATIVQ010000139.1:0-2806 GCA_035465735.1 Rudaea sp. | reverse complement strand
CGCAGCGGTCCGCTGCGTATTCCTTGACGATACCGCCCAAGTCCAAACGCATGTCGGGCATGCCCAAGCACAGGAACGGACGCCGCCATTCCACGCGATCCCAACCGGTGGCCGCGAGTGCCGCGGCGACTTCAGTCTTGTCCGGCAAGCGTCCGTTTTGTGCATCCCACAGCCGCGTCAGCCTGCCGGCGGTGATGTCGAACAGGCCGCCGCTTTGCGTGTGCAGTGCGGCGGCGAAATCGAGCAGGCCAGCGGTTTCCTCGTCGACCTCCATGCCGTCGCCTCCGCTCGCCGCGATGCGCGCGACGAAACTGTCTTCGCGATAATGCGAGTACTTGCGATCCAGTCGCCGGCATTCGGCCAGGACGGCCGCGTGTGCGGCGCGCGCGACGGACCCGTCATTCGTCTCCAGATGCAGGGCGCAGGGGCAACCCATGCTGGAGAAATTGAATTTGTATACTCCGTCGTTCAATCGAAATGGTAGTCCAACCCGGCGAATATCCGGGTGTAGCTTACCGTGGCCGGGTCGGCCAGCGCCGTGCCGCCGAGCGCATAGCCCGTCGATGCGTGGTAGCGCTCGGCACCCGCCGAAAATTCCCAATGGCCGATGCGTTTGCGCAGATTCAGGTTCGCTGCTGCCGCGCCGAACGCGCCCAGCCGGTAGTCGCTGGAAAAAAACGGGCCGCTGTTTTCCGCGAAGAACGGCGCGTAGAACCGCGCCCGGCTCTGGCTGTAGTAGCGCACGCCCGGCACGAGTTGCCAGCCATCGCGCAGATTCTGGTACCAGCTCGCTTCCAGCTCCAGTGAATGCTGGCCCCAACTGTTTGCGGCCAGGCGCGAGTCCAGGTGCAGCGCCGCCTTGTCGCTCGCGGCGCGGCGATAGCGCACGAGCCAGGCGGCCTCGCTGCGTCGGTCCGGACGCGTGTCGGGATCCAGCGTGTCGCCGACCGAAACCAGTTTGTACGGATCGGACAGATAGCCGCTCTGGTAATCGAGCTGGACGCCGCTCTCGACCACGGAATAACGATCCAGCACCAGACTCAAGCTTGCGAATGCCGAGGTAGTATTTTTTCCGGCGCGCTGGATGCGACCGTAGAGCACCGCATCGAAAGGCTTGAGGCGGTCGTGCGAGAAACTGCCGCCGAATCCCAAGGTGAGCGCCGCATTCAACGGCAGGGTGCGCTCGGCGCCGAGAGCCGCGGAGTGGTAATCGCGCTCCTGCGAGTACGTGGCGCTGACCGACGTCGTGTCGTTGCCGCCGGCATCGTGGGTGAATGCCGCGGTTGCCGCACTGCGGTGATCGCGGATGGTCGCCCCGCTCAATACCTGGATCGGCTTGCCGTCCGGCCCCGGCAGCACGTACCACGGCGAGGAGCCACTCATCACTTCGTGCGTCGCATTCACGCTGAGCGTGTTGCGGTTGCCGATCGGCGTGTTGAGCAGGAATTGCTGGGAATACACCTCGTAACGGCGCGGATCGCCGAGCGCAGGCGCGGACAAGGCATCCTCGCTGTACACGTTGAAGCGATAGCCGGCGTATTGCTCCGAAGCGGTTTCGTCGGCACGCGCGGGCGCGTGCCCGGTCAGGGTCGCTGACGCAGCCAGCAGCAGCGACAGCGAGGGCGACGGCCGCATCAGTTGCACCCGCAGCCGCCGCCGGCGGCGCCGATTTCGCCGGAGGTGCCTTCCTTGCTGAAGTAGGCGTGCTGGTCCATCGCGGCCTGCAACGGATCGGGATCCCAACGCATGTCCCAGCGCGCGAGGCGCCCGCGTTGCCAGGGCTGCACAGTCTGCGTCGCGCAACCGCCAAGACAAGTCAGCACGATCAATGCCAACAGCCATCGCAAGACGCGCTCAGTGCGCGGCGGGCTTGGCAACAAGCGTGGCGATTTCGCGTTTGAGCGCATCGATGTCCCTGGGTTCGAATCCGGCGTGGGTGTATCGCACGATACCTTGGCGATCGATCAGGTACGACGACGGCATGCCCTTCAATCCGAACGTCTGTGCCACATCGCCATGCGAATCTTGCAGCGCAATGTACTTGACCGGATGTTCGCGCAGGAATGCCCGCGCATCGGCCGTATCCTCGTCCAGACCAACTGCGAGGATGGCGAAATCCGATGCCGGAAAGTCTGCCCGCAGGCCGTTGTACAGCGGCAACGACTGCCGGCACGGACTGCACCAGGACGCCCAGAAATCCACCAGCACGACCTTGCCGCGATAGCCCGACAGACTTACCGGTTGCGTGCCGGAGAACGGCAGCAGATGGAAATCCGGTGCCGTGGCGCCGGGCTCCACCGTGAATGCCGGGCTGGCCGCGGCGAACAGCGCCACGGCCAGCCCGATGCGCAGGCTCATTGCGCGGGACACGTGGTGCCGGCGATCTGGGTCAGGCGCTGGATCGGCAATGGCGCACTGCTGTTGCCGTAACTGGGCAATGTTGAAGTCCAGCTCACGGTACCGTTGTTGCAGTCGCTGAAGGTGAACGTGAGGCTGCCCCACAGCGTGGACGAATCGCCGGAAACCTTGCGCACGTCGGCCGGATTGAAGTTCGGCGGGAAGCGCGCGCCGGTCAAGAGTATCGCGGGCAAGGTCACCGTATTCTTGGTCGTGTCGTAATCGCCTTGCGCATAAATCCAGTTCTGGCCGCTGCCATCGTTGGCGGTACTGGCCACGGGCGGGTAGACGAACCAGATCGCGAGCATGTTGAACGTGGTCGCACCGGTCGACAGATTCGTGAATTCGAGCTGGAAGCCATGTCCGCCCTGGTTGGGCACGTACCAGTTGCCGGAGAGATAACCACCCA
>DATIVQ010000138.1:0-2387 GCA_035465735.1 Rudaea sp. | reverse complement strand
CCTGCTCGGCCCGAACGGCGCCGGCAAGTCGACCCTGATCGGCATCGTGTCCTCGCTGGTCAATGCCAGCGCGGGCGACGCGCGGGTGTTCGGCGTGTCGATCCGCGAACGGCGCAGCGAAGCCATGCAGATGCTCGGCCTGGTGCCGCAGGAAATCAATTTCAACATGTTCGAGCAGCCGTTCCAGATCTGCTTGAACCAGGCCGGTTTCTATGGCGTGCCGCGCGCGGAAGCGAAGCGGCGCGCGGAAAAATACCTCAAGCAGCTTGCGCTCTGGGACAAGGCCTTCGAAATCTCGCGCACGTTATCCGGCGGCATGAAGCGGCGCCTGCTGATCGCGCGCGCGATGATGAACGAACCGAAGCTGCTGATCCTGGACGAGCCCACCGCCGGCGTCGACATCGAAATCCGCCGCTCGATGTGGAAATTCATCCAGGCCATCAACGCCGCCGGCACCACGGTCATCCTGACCACGCATTACCTCGAGGAAGCCGAATCGCTGTGCCGCAACATCGCGATCATCGACCATGGCCGCATCATCGAGAACACGGCGATGAAGACCCTGCTGTCCAAACTCGACGTGGAGGCGTTCGTGCTGGATCTGGCCAAGCCTTGCGGCGAACTTCCCGCCGTCGACGGCGTGAAGCTGACGCGCATCGACGAGCAAACCCTGGAAGCGGAAATGTCGCGGTCGCACGACCTGAATTCATTGTTCGCCGCGCTGACCGCGCGCGGGATCACGGTGACCTCGATGCGCAACAAGGCGAACCGGCTGGAGGAATTGTTCGTGCGCCTGATCGACGCGAACGACAAGGTGGCGGCATGAACGCCCAGCTCACCCTGATCGCGCTCGGCACCATCGTGCGCCGCGAGGTGATGCGCATCCTGCGCATCTGGACGCAGACTCTGCTGCCGCCGGCGATCACCGTGACCCTGTACTTCATCATCTTCGGTGCGCTGATCGGCAGCCGCATCGGCGAGATGGCGCGCACCGACGCCGGTGCGCCGATTTCCTACATCGAGTACATCGCGCCGGGCCTGATCATGATGAGCGTGATCCAGAACGCCTACGGCAACATCACCAGTTCCTTCTTCGGTGCGAAATTTCAACGCTTTGTCGAAGAAATGCTGGTTTCGCCGATGCCGAGCTGGACGATTTTGACCGGCTACATTTCCGGCGCGGTGCTGCGCGGCTTCATGGTCGGCGTGATCGTGCTCGGCATTTCCCTGTTCTTCACCAAGATCCACCTCTACCATCCGTTGGTCACGCTCAGCACCTTCGTGCTGGCCGCGACGATCTTCGGCCTGCTCGGCTTCATCAACGCGATCTTCGCGCGCAAGTTCGACGACATCGCGATCATCCCGACCTTCATCCTGACGCCACTCACCTACCTTGGCGGCGTGTTCTACAACGTCGCGCAGTTGCCGAGTCCGTGGAAGGAAATCTCGCATCTCAACCCGATCCTGTACATGGTCGGCGCGTTCCGCTACGGCTTGCTCGGCGTCAACGAAATCAACCTGGCCTGGGCGTATGCGGTGATGCTGATCTTTGTCGTCGTGCTCGGCGCGTTTTGCCTGACGCTTCTCAAACGTGGCGTCGGGCTCCGGTCCTAGGGCAGTCCGAAAAACGCCTTGGCTGCCGCCGTCGCTTTCGCGGCGGTGACCACCGCTTCCTCGCCGCGATCGCGCGCGACTTCGGCGCAGATATGGGCGAGATACATCGGCTCGTTGCGCCGATGTGACGGCGCAGGGCTGACCGTGCGCGGCAACAGGTAGGGCGCATCGGTCTCCAGCAGCAGGCGATTCGCCGGAATGGACTTGACCAGTTCGCGCAGATGCGTGCCGCGGCGCTCGTCGCAGATCCAGCCGGTGATGCCGATGAAAAAATCGCGATCGAGATAGTCGAACAGTTCGCCCTTCTCGCCGGTGAAGCAATGCACGACCGCGCGGCCAATGCGCCCGCGCCCGCTCTGATCAAGCATGTTGTCCATGCAGGCGATGAAATCGGCATGCGCGTCGCGCTGGTGCAGGAACAACGGCTTGCCGCATTCTGCGGCCAGCTCAAGCTGGCGCTCGAACGCGAACAGCTGCGCCGTACGCGGGGAAAAATTGCGGTGATAGTCCAGCCCGGTTTCGCCGACCGCCACAATTTCCGGTTGCGTGTGCAATTCGCGCAGCGCACTTTCCGTATCGGCATCGAAATCCGCCGCATGATGCGGATGCACGCCCGCCGTCGCGAACAACACCCCGGGATGCGCGCGCGCCAAGTGCAGCGCATCGCGCGAGCCTTGCAGGGATGCGCCGGTCACGACCAGCTGTGTCACGCCGGCATCGCGCGCCCGCGCCAGTACGGCATCGAAATCGTGTCGAAAGGATTCGTGGGTCAG
>DATIVQ010000137.1:0-3082 GCA_035465735.1 Rudaea sp. | reverse complement strand
TGGCGCGCCCGGAGGGATTCGAACCCCCGACCAATGGCTTCGGAAGCCACTACTCTATCCAGCTGAGCTACGGGCGCGTTTTGCCGACTCGATCCTGTACGCGTCATTTTCGCATGGAACCGCGAGCCTGCGCGATATACTTGATGCATCCGGCGAAGGTTTCTGGCATGCAACAGGCGGAAAATCTCACAGTCGAGTCGGCGCAGCACACCGCGCTGCTTGCGCGCCTGCTCACCGCGAACCTGCGCGACCTGGTGGTGTGGCTGCGCGCCGACGGCGTGCGCCTGTTCATGTCGGACGCGGTCACCGAACTGCTCGGCTGGTCGCGCGAGGAAGCCGCGGCGATGCCGCCGCTGGCGATGGTCGATCCCGCCGACCGCCCGCAGATCCAGCAGGCCCTGGCGCACCTTTTCGCGGAAGGCGGCGAGGCGATCGCCACGTTCCGCGGCTGCCACAAGGACGGCCGCGAAGTCTGGCTGGAAGCGCTCGGCCGGCGCGTGCACGAGGACGCGATCACCGGCCAGCCCAGCATCATCTACACCGCTCGCGACGTCACCGCGCGCCTAGTTGCCGAACGCGCGCTCGCCAAAAGCCGGCGCCAGTTGCAGACCATCGCCGACAGCGTGCCGGCGCTGATCGTGCAGCTGGATGTACGCAAGCGCATCGTGTTCGCCAACGCGCACGCCGCCGCGCGCTCGGAGCGCACGCCGGCGCAGATGCTGGAGACGAGCTTGCGCGATGCCATCGGCGACGACGCCTACGCCTTGGCCACACCGCACATCGACGCGGCCCTGCGCGGCGAACGCAGTCGCTACGAACGCGAGCTCGATATCGGCGGCGACCTTCATGTCTACGAATTCCTGTGCCTGCCCGAATCCGATTCCGGTTCGACTTCGCGCGGCGCCTACCTGTTCGGCTACGACATCACCCACCGCAAGCTGGTGGAAAAAAATCTCAACGAACTGGCGCGTACCGACATGCTTAGCGGCCTTTCCAACCGGCGCGATTTCGACGAACGCCTGGAACAGGCGCTGATGCGGCGCAAGGCCGCGCCGCAAGCGCTCGCGCTGATGCTGATCGACCTCGACCGCTTCAAGGACATCAACGACACGCTGGGACATCTGGCCGGCGACACCGTGCTCAAGGCAGTTGCCGCGCGCCTGCGCGAAGCCGCGTTCGACATCGACATGCTCGCGCGCCTGGGCGGCGACGAGTTCGCGATCCTGCTCGGCGACAGCGGCGCGGCCGAATCGGCGGAGCTGCTCGCGGCACGGCTGAAGGTCGCGATGTCGCGCCCGATTCCCATCATCGGCAGTTCGGTGACCGTCACGCTGAGCATCGGCATCGCCTATTGCCACGGCGAACTGTCGGCGCGCGACCTGACCCACCTCGCCGATCGCGCCTTGTACGCGGCGAAGGAGTCCGGCCGCAACACGTTTCATGCGCTGCGCGCCGAGGCGGCAGGCTGAATCAGATCATCCCGCCGTTGACGCCGATGATTTGCCCGTTGACGTAGGCGGCAGCGTCCGAACACAGGAACGCGACCAGCGCGGCAACTTCATTCGGTTTTCCGGCGCGACCGGCGGGAACCAGCTCGCGGATCTTGTCCGCATCGAACACCGCATCCGCGAGACGGCCTTCGATGACGCCGGGCGCCACGGCATTGGCGGTGATGCCGCGCGAGCCCATCTCGCGGGCGAGTGATTTGACCGCGCCGTGCAGGGCGGACTTGGCCGCGGCGTAATTGACCTGGCCGCGATTGCCGAGCTGCGCGGCGACCGAAGACACGCACACAATGCGACCGAAGCGGCCTCGCGCCATCGGCAGCAGCAACGGTTGCGCGGCGTGGAAGAAGCCATGCAGGGACACATCGATCACGCGATGCCACTGCTCCTCGCGCATGCCGGCCAATGGCGCGTCGTCGTGGATGCCGGCGTTGTGCACGAGGATGTTGATGGCGCCGCTTTGCAGGATTTCCTCCAGCGCCGTGCGCGCGGCGGCCGAATCGGTCACATCGAAGACCAGCGTCTGCGCCTTGCCGCCAGTTTCTTCGATCTCGTCGGCCAGGGCGCGCGCGCGATCGGCATTCGCGTTCGCGTGGATGAAAACCAAGCAACCTTGCGCGGCGAGCGCGCGGCAGATCGCTCCGCCGATGTCGCCGCTGCCGCCGGTGACGAGGGCGCGTCGTTGCGCGGATACGTGTGCATTCATCGTTGGATTGTTGCACAGCGGACCCGGCGCCACGACGACGGCACCAGCAGCCATGACAACATCACTGCGATCAGCCAGATCGGCCAGCGCCACGCGCCCAGGCCTGCACCGAGGCCCCGCCACGCCGCCGTCAACACTGCCGGCCGCGGTCGCGTGCCGTACTGATCACCAAGAATCTGTCTCACATCGGCGGCATCGAGTTCGCCATGCAGGTATTCCAGCGATGGATATGCCCGTTCGACGGCCGGCGCATCCGCCAGCACGGCGAAATTTCCTTCGCGCACGTATTGCCGCAGCCGCTGCGCTTGCGCCGACAACTCGCCGGCGTGCCAATCGAACCAGGCTGTCGCGTACGGCGCGCCGAGAACGATCGCGCCCGCGAATGCGGGCAAGGCCCACCGTACGGGCAGGCGGAGCAGCGGCGCATGGCGCGCGGCACGCAGCAGGCAGCCGAGGTTTGCGAACGCGGCGACGCCGAGGATTTCCATGTAGCGCGAAATCGGCAACCAGAGCCGGAATTCCGGGCGCATCGCGATGATCGCCAGGACTTCGACCAGCCCCCACAGCGAGACCCCGATCAAGGCGAGCACGCAGCGATCCAGGGTCCGGCTGCGCAGGCAAGACCCGGCCAACAAGCCCGTGGGGATCCACGCCAGCAGCGCCAACGCAATCTGCAGCGCCTGCACCGCACCGATCGACGCGGCGCCGGTGGCGCGCCACGTCAGAGCCACGCCGACGCCTGTGCATACTGCCAGCACCACGGCGAACACCCGTGCCGCCGGCGCCGCCAGATCGCTGTGCCGCCAGCGCACCGACACGACCAGGCAACCGATGCCGGCGGCGAAAAATCCGCTGCCCATCGAGACATCGG
>DATIVQ010000136.1:0-3003 GCA_035465735.1 Rudaea sp. | reverse complement strand
CCGTATTTTTCGACCATCGCGCGCGGATCGACGCCGTTGTTCTTGGACTTGGACATCTTTTCGATGCCGCCGATGGCAACCGGCTGGCCGTCGAAGCGCAGGCGCGCGCCGACCACGCGCGCGCGTTCGTCGCGTTCGATGTCCACGTCGACCGGGTTGAACCATTCGCGATGGCCGTTCGCCGCCTCGCGGTAGAACGTCTCCGCGATCACCATGCCCTGGCACAGCAGATTTGTGGCCGGCTCGCTGGATTCGACCATGCCCGCATCGCGCAGCAGCCTATGGAAGAAACGGAAATACAACAGGTGCAGGATCGCGTGTTCGATGCCGCCGATGTACTGGTCCACCGGCAGCCAGTAATCGGCGCGCGCATCGACCAGGTCGGCGGCACCGGGACTGGTGTAGCGCGCGTAGTACCAGCTCGACTCCATGAACGTGTCGAAGGTGTCGGTCTCGCGCTCGGCCGGGCCGCCGCATTGTGGACACGTACACTTGCGCCACTCCGGGTCGGCCTTGATCGGCGACTGCACGCCCATGAACTTCACGTCCTCGGGCAGCCGCACTGGCAACTGCTCTTCCGGCACCGGCACCGCATCGCATTTCGGGCAATACACGATCGGAATCGGACAGCCCCAGTAGCGCTGCCGCGACACGCCCCAGTCGCGCAGGCGGAAATTGACCTTGCGCGCACCCTTGCCTTCCTTCTCGATGCGCGCCGCGATGGCGTCGAAGGCGGCGCGATAATCCAGTCCGTCGAACTCGCCCGAATTGACAAGCGTGCCGTATTCGGTGAACGCGGCGTCCTCGATGATGCCGCGCTCGAACTCGCGCAACACGTCCAGCGCTGCGGGCGCCTCGACCACGTCGATCGCGCGGCCTTCGCCGAGCGCGGCCGTCATCGGGTTGGCGTTGTTTGCGGCGTCGCGGCCGAGTTCGCGGATCGCTTCGCGCACCGGGTCGCTGACGATCACCATCTTGATGAACAGATCGTACTTGGTCGCGAATTCCCAATCGCGCTCGTCGTGCGCCGGAACCGCCATCAGCGCGCCGGTGCCGTAGCCCATCAGCACGAAATTGGCGATCCACACCGGCAGCTTTTCGCCGGTGATCGGATGGATGGCGTGGAATCCGGTTTCGATGCCCTTCTTTTCCTGCGTCTCCAGGTCGGCTTCGGCGACGCCGCCGTGGCGGCAGCCGTCAATGAATTCCTGGATTCGCGGATTCACGGACGCCGCCTTGAGAGCGAGCGGATGCTCGGCCGCCAGGCACAGGAAGGTCGCACCCATCAACGTGTCCGGACGCGTCGTGAACACGCGCACGGGTTCGCGTTCGCCATCGATGGCAAAATCGATCTCCAAGCCTTCGGAGCGCCCGATCCAGTTGCGCTGCATAGTCTTGACCGCATCCGGCCAGCCCGGCAGCTTGTTCAGGCCGTCGAGCAATTCCTCGGCGTAATCGGTTATCTTGAGGAACCACTGCGGAATCTCGCGTTTTTCCACCACCGCGCCGGTGCGCCAGCCGCGACCGTCGATCACCTGTTCGTTGGCGAGCACGGTCTGGTCGACCGGGTCCCAGTTCACGACCGAGTTCTTGCGATAGGCCATGCCCTTCTTGAACAGGCGCACGAACATGCGCTGCTCATGCACGTAGTAATCGGGCTTGCAGGTGGCGAACTCGCGCGACCAGTCGATGGCATAACCCATCGTGCGCAACTGCTCGCGCATGTGCTCGATGTTCGCGTATGTCCACTTTGCCGGCGCGGTCTTGTTCTTGATCGCAGCGTTTTCCGCCGGCAGTCCGAACGCGTCCCAACCCATCGGCTGCAAAACATTCTTGCCGAGCATGCGCTGGTAGCGGCTGATCACGTCGCCGATGGTGTAGTTGCGCACGTGTCCCATGTGCAACGCGCCGGACGGATACGGCAGCATCGACAGGCAGTAGAACTTCGGCTTCGCGGCGTTTTCTTTCGCCTCGAAGGATTTGCCGTCGTTCCAGAACTTTTGCGCGGCGGCTTCCACCGCCTTGAAATCGTAGATCGCGTCCATCGGAGCCCTACATGCGCCGGTCACGCCGGCTTTTCTTCGACTGCGCCCAGCCTACCGCAGTGCAGCATTCCCGCCAACCCCGGCCGCACCGGGTTAGGTTAGGCTAGATACATGCCAGACACACCGCCATCCGGTCCGCTGGGCGCTCTTGCGCGATTGTTCGGCGAACTGGCCGAGGAGCGTCCGCTGCCGGAACGCCTTAACGCGATTCTGGACGCGGCCTGCGCGATGGCCCACACGGACACCGGAACGATAGGCTTGTACGACCCGGGAACCGATACGATCACGGCCACTGTCACCCGGCACTCCATGCCGGCCCTGTTCGCCACCCACTTCGCTCGCGGCGAAGGCCTGGCCGGCCACATCATCGTTACCGCGAAACCCTACGTGGGGCGCTACGGCGACTTGCCGCGGCCCGTCGTCGACGACCTGCGCGAGCACCAGGCGCTGGGCGTGCCGCTGATCTGGCAAAAACGCTTGCTCGGCTACATGGCGCTGAGCCTTGCGCCGCCGCGCCGGTTCAAATCCGCCGACTTGGAAATGGCGCAAGTGCTCGCCCACGCCGCCGCCGCCGCCGTGGAAAACGCAACCCTTCACGAACAGGCCGGACGCGCCGCAGTACTGGCCGAGCGCCAACGCCTGGCGCGCGAGCTGCACGACAACGTCACCCAGATCCTCGCCTCGATCAATCTGCTCAGCCAGACCATCGCTTCCACGTGGAAGCGCGATCCGGCCGACGGCGAGGCGCGCGCCGCGCGCCTGCAGCAATTGGCGCAGACGGCTTTTGCCGAAATGCGCATGCTGCTGCAACAGCTCACGCCCGCCGAGTCCGCGGCAACGGCCCCGGCGATCTCGCGCAAGAGCTTCGTGCTGCTCAGCGCCGAAAACCTGCGCACGCTGGGATTGCCGGGCGCACTGACCCGGCTTCTCGCTTCCACCGTCCCCGAACACATCGTGG
>DATIVQ010000135.1:0-2459 GCA_035465735.1 Rudaea sp. | reverse complement strand
GGGTCGTATTCTGGCACAGCTTCGCGATCATCTTCCAACAGCAACACGCTCAAACCACGAGGGAGGGGAACCATGAGTAACCGCAAGCAAAAGCACGTCCACTTCGGTTCGCGCGGCATTGGCCTGACGCGCACGGCCCTGTCCGTGGCACTGCTCGCCGTGGCAACGGGGGCGTTTGCCACCGACGGCTATTTCTCGCACGGCTACGGCATGAAGGCGAAGGGGCGCGGCGGCGCTGCCATCGCCGTCGCCGACGATGCGTTCGGCGGCGCCAACAATCCGGCCACAATGGCCTTCGCCGGCGATCGTCTCGACCTGGGCATCGATGCGTTCAGCCCGCGCCGCGAATCCACGCGCAGCGGACTCGGCCCGGGGCTCGACGGCACCTCCACGAGCGGGCGCAACTGGTTCGGCATCCCGGAATTCGGCTACAACCACCGCATGAGCGATCAGCTCGCGCTCGGCGTCACCGTCTACGGCAACGGCGGCATGAACACCGATTACCCCGGCGGCGGTTTCAACTGCGGACAGGGCGCGGCAAACATGCTCTGCGGCTCCGGTCGCCTCGGCGTTGACCTGTCGCAGCTGATCGTCGCGCCCACCCTGGCGTATGCGTTCGCGCCGAACCAGTCGATCGGCATCGCGCCCTTGTTCGCCTACCAGCGATTCGCGGCGAACGGCTTGCAGGCGTTCGCCGGCACGCCCGGGTTGTCGAGCGCGCCGGACAAGGTCACGAACAATGGCCACGACAGTTCCACCGGTGGCGGCGTGCGAATCGGCTATTACGCACAGGTCAACGACGCGCTCTCCGTCGGCGCGACGTACGCGTCCAAGATCAGCATGAGCCGCTTCTCGGACTACGCCGGCCTGTTTGCCGGAGGCGGGAAGTTCGACATCCCCTCGAATTACGGCGTCGGCTTGTCGTGGAAGGCGTCGCCCGCGCTGCGCCTGGCCGCGGATTACGAGCGCATCAATTACAGCGACGTCGCCTCGGTCTCGAATCCGAGTCTGCTGCCCGCGCAACTGGGTGCCGGCAACGGGCCGGGCTTCGGCTGGAAGGACATCAACGTGTGGAAGCTGGGCCTGGAGTGGGCAAGTTCCGACGCCTGGACCTGGCGCGCCGGCTACAACCGCAGCGACGACCCGATCCGTCCCGCCGACGTGACATTCAACATCCTGGCGCCGGGCGTGGTCACCGATCACCTCACGCTCGGCTTCACCCACACCTTCGCCTCCGGCGGTGAACTGACGATGGCGTACATGCACGCGTTCGACCATTCGCAGGCCGGCGCCTCGATCCTGCCGGTGTTCATGGGCGGTGCGCCGGCGGGAACCGAAAGGATCTCGATGCACGAGGATTCGGTCGGCATCCAGTACGAGTGGAAACTGTAGGCGCACAGCCGCACGGGCGCGCGGCCGTGCGGGTTTTCCGGACCGATCGGTTAGAGTATGGTCATGCGTGAACTTTTGCTTTCGCCCTGGCCCTGGTGGGTGACCGGGCCGATGATTGGCCTGGTCGTGCCGATACTGCTGCTCATCGGCAACCGCACGTTCGGGATTTCCTCCACGTTCCGGCACGCCTGGGCTGCCGCCGCGCCGTGCGGACTGCCGTACTTCCAGTACGACTGGCGCGCGGAAACATGGAACCTCGTGTTCGTCGCCGGCATCGCGCTCGGCGGCTACGTGGCGATGGCGTGGCTGACCCCGCCCGGTGCGGTTACGCACATGAGCGCGGCGTTCGCGGGCGAACTCGCGCGCCTGGGCATCGATCCGCGGCAGAAGATACTGCCGCGCGAATTGTTCTCGTGGCAGGGTCTGGCGACCTTGCCGACCCTCGCTGTGACCGTGCTCGGCGGTTTGCTGGTCGGCTTCGGCGCGCGCTACGCCGGCGGCTGCACCGGCGGGCACTCGATCGCCGGCATCGCCAGTTTCCAGCGTGCCTCGCTGGTCGCAACGCTTGCGTTCATGGCTGGCGGCTTCATCATGGCGAACCTGCTGCTCCCCTTGCTGTTGAGGCGCCTGCCATGAATGCGGCGGCGGAAGCGCTTCAGTCCGCCCCGGCCACGCGCAGCGGCGAGGCGTTGCGCGTGCTCGGCTACCTGTTGTCCGGGACGTATTTCGGCATCGTGCTGATCAAGGGCGAAATCGCCGACTGGTTCCGCATCCAGGAAATGTTCCGGCTCGAATCGTTCCACATGTACGGCGTCATCGGATCGGCGATCCTCGTGGCGACGGCCGGCATCTGGATATTGCGCCGCCTGGAAGCGCGCGCGAGCAGCGGCGAACGCATCTCGGTGAAGACGCGCTCCGCCGGCAAGGGCCAGCTTTTCGGCGGCCTGCTGTTCGGCTTCGGCTGGGCGCTGACCGGCGCCTGCCCGGGACCGTTGTTCGCCGAGGCCGGGGCCGGTTACGGCATCGTCCTGGTGATGATCGCATCCGCTTTTGCCGGAACCTGGCTG
>DATIVQ010000134.1:0-6085 GCA_035465735.1 Rudaea sp. | reverse complement strand
GTTCACCGTGCGTGTCTTCCGGCCACAGGTAGGGATCGTCCGGTGTGGCGGCGGCAGGCGCGGTGCTGGATTGGTTATCGGTCTTGGCGGTCGCCTTCGCATGGGCGTCGGCATGCGCGCCGGCGAGCGTTTCCGGCACGGTGGGTCTCACGGCACCATTCCTGTATTGGGGCGAGCAGGCGGAAAGCACGATGCAGGCGGCGAGCGAAAGAGAAAGCGGTTTCATGCGAATCCTCCAAAAACAAAGCCCTCCCCGTGGGGGGAGGGCTTGAAGGATACGCTGTCGATCAGAGCAGCGGAATCAGCAATAAGGCGACGATGTTGATGATCTTGATCAGCGGGTTCACGGCCGGGCCGGCAGTGTCCTTGTACGGATCGCCCACGGTATCGCCGGTGACGGCGGCCTTGTGTGCGTCCGAACCCTTGCCGCCGAAGTTGCCGTCCTCGATGTACTTCTTGGCATTGTCCCAGGCGCCGCCGCCGGTGGTCATCGAGATCGCGACGAACAGGCCGGTGACGATGGTGCCGATGAGCACGCCGCCGAGCGCCTTGGCGCCTTCCACGGCCGAGCCGGTGACGAAGGTGGCGCCGAACGCGACCACGATCGGAACCAGCACCGGCAGCAGCGACGGCACCAACATTTCCTTGATCGCGGACTTGGTCAAAAGGTCCACGGCCTTGGAATAGTCCGGCTTGCCTTCACCGGTCATGATGCCCTTGATCTCGCGGAACTGGCGGCGCACCTCGACCACGACCGACGCCGCGGCGCGGCCAACGGCTTCCATCGCCATCGCGCCGAACAGGAACGGAATCAGGCCGCCGATGAACAGGCCGATGATGATCATGTGATCCGAAAGATCGAACGTGATGATCTTGCCGGCCAGGTTCGGCGAGGTGGCGAGGTTATGGGTGTAGTCCGCAAACAGCACCAGCGCGGCCAGACCTGCCGAACCGATCGCGTAACCCTTGGTCACTGCCTTGGTCGTGTTGCCGACGGCATCGAGCGGATCGGTCACCGCACGCACCTCTTTCGGCAATTCAGCCATCTCGGCGATGCCGCCGGCGTTGTCGGTGATCGGGCCGTAGGCATCGAGCGCGACGATCATGCCGGTCATCGACAACATCGCCGTGGCGGCGATGGCGATGCCGTACAGGCCGGCGCAGAAATGCGCGCCCCAGATCGCGGCGCAGATCGCCAATACCGGCAGTGCGGTCGACTTCATCGATACGCCGATACCGGCGATGATGTTGGTGGCGTGGCCGGTGGTCGAGGCCTGCGCGACGTGGCGCACGGGCGCGTATTCGGTCGCGGTGTAGTACTCGGTGATGACGACCATGGCGACGGTCAGCAGGATGCCAATGACCGCACAGCCGTAGACGTTCCACGCGCCCCACTTGGACGCGGCCATCATCTGCTGCGTGACCGGGATGAAGGCAAGCAGGGCGATTACCGCCGAGACGCCGACGCCCATGTACAGCGCGTTCATGATCTTGCCGCCGGCGCGGGCCTTGACGAAGAACGTGCCGATGATGGAGGCGACGATGGAAACGCCGCCGAGCGCGAGCGGATACATCACGCCGTACGCGCCGACGTCCGCGCCGAGCACGCCGCCGAGCAGCATGGTGGCGATCAACGTCACCGCGTAGGTTTCGAACAGGTCCGCGGCCATGCCGGCGCAATCGCCGACGTTGTCGCCCACGTTGTCCGCGATCACGGCCGGGTTGCGGGGATCGTCTTCGGGAATGCCGGCTTCGACCTTGCCGACGAGGTCCGCGCCGACGTCCGCGCCCTTGGTGAAGATGCCGCCGCCCAAGCGCGCGAAGATCGAGATGAGCGACGAGCCGAAGGCCAGGCCGACCATCGCGTGCAGGGCTTCTTCTTGGGTATGTCCGAAGTGCAGCAGGATGGCGTAGTAGCCGGCCACGCCGAGCAGGGCGAGGCCCACGACCAGCATGCCGGTGATCGAGCCGCCGCGGAATGCGATCTGCAGCGCGGCGTTGATGCCGTTGCGCGCGGCTTCGGCGGTGCGCACGTTCGCGCGCACCGAGATGTTCATGCCGATGAAACCGGTCAGGCCGGACAGGATCGCGCCGATCGCGAAACCGATCGCTGCCGTCCAGCCGAGCTTGGTGAAACCAATGACGAGGAACAGCACCACGCCGACAATGGCGATGGTGCGGTACTGGCGGTTGAGGTAGGCGCTGGCGCCTTCCTGCACCGCGTGGGCGATGGCCTGCATGCGCTCGTTGCCGGCCGGCTTGGCCAGGATCCACGCGCGCGACCAGATTCCGTACAGGATCGCGAGCAGGGCGCAGCCCAACGCGATCCAGATGGCGTATTGCTGAAAGAACATCGGATTCTCCCTCGAATCTCAGGCATTGAACGGTAAAAGCGGGGGTGCAACGAAAAATCCGATCGAGTATACCCGGAGCGGGCCCCGCGGTCAGTTGTGCGTCGCGCCAAGAAACCCGGACCATCTGGCAGAATGGCGACGATGAGCAAGGGGGAAACCGGCGGCCAGGCGGCGATCAGTTCCGCGGCGCGCGCATCGGACTACGTCCCGGCATTGACCGGTTTGCGTGGCGTTGCCGCCGGCTGGGTGCTGCTTTTCCATCTTTGGCAGTTTTCCGGTGCACCTGTGCTGGCGGTCCATTTTGGGCCCTTTGCCATCGATTTCACGCCGCTGGCCGCATGCGGCTTCCTCGGCGTCGACCTCTTTTTCGGCTTGTCGGGTTTCCTGCTTTCGTTGCCATTCCATCGCGCGGCAGTGGCGCCTGAGCCCATGCCGAGTCTGCGCACGTTCTGGGTGCGGCGCTGCCGGCGCGTGTTGCCGGCGTACTACGTGCAATTGGCAATCATCGTGACGGTCATGCTGGCGATGGGCGATCTGCGGGCGTTGGCGCCGGCCAATCTGCTCGGCCATGTTTTCCTGGTGCAGAATTTCGTGCCGGTTCGCGAGACGCTCAACGGTGTGTACTGGACGATGCCGATCGAATGGGATTTCTACGCGATCCTCCCGTTGCTGGCGCTCGCGCTTGCACGGTTCCGGACCGCATTGACCCTGTTTGCCGTCATGGCCTTGGTCGTGGCGTTTCGCCTGCTCTGCTACCGCGCCGCATTCGATCCGCAATGGGCAAAACATTTCGATTACGGCTGGATCATGCAATTGCCGGCGCGGCTCGACGAATTTTTCTTCGGCGTGCTCGGGGCGATGGTCTACGTGCGAAAACCGCCATCGGCGAAGATGGCACGGGGCCTCGTACTCATTGGCATGGCGGGAATCGCGGCCGGGATGGTGGCGTTCACCCACGTCGGCAACTATCTCTTGACGCCGCTGATGCCGTGGATGCTGCTGCATTTCACCTGGATCGGCGCGGCGTTCGGCGCGCTCATCCTCGGCGCTGCCGCGCCGCAGTCCTGGTTCCGCGGGCGTGCGCTGGCCTGGCTGGGTCTGATCAGCTATAGCCTTTATCTGTGGCACTACCCGCTCTTGCAGGTGGCCCAGCATTTCCGGATGCTGGCGGTTGGAAGTCCGTTCGCCATGTTGCGCACCGCGCTCGTCATGATCGTGCCAATCCTTGCGGTGAGCTGGCTCTCGCAGCATTTCGTCGAACGCCCGTTTCTGGCGTCGCACCAGCGCAAGATCGCCGATTTGCAGCAGGCTGCCGCTGCCTAGCGGATTACTTGTCCGCAATCGCGTAAGCCGGCAATTGCTTCTTCGCCAGTTTCAGCTTGGGCCTTGCGTACTTCGGCAGACCGCTCACGGCATCGTAGGGCGGCGCATCCTCGCCGCGGATCAGCGGTTCCAGGTAGCGGCGCGCGGCAGGCGTGATGGAAAAGCCATCCGCGCCGATGAAATAGCGCGGCAGCTTCTTCTCGACGTTGGCGATCGCGGTGAGCGGTGCGGGTACGAGCTTCCATTTGAACGGGGTGCTGGAAATGCGCTTGATCACCGGCATGACGCCATTTTTGCCGGCCAGCGCGTATTCCACCGCGGCCTTGCCGACGGCGTAGGCCTGTTCGGCGTCGACCTTGCTCGCCACATGCCGCGCCGAGCGCTGCAGGTAGTCCGGCACGGCCCAGTGAAACTTGTAGCCGAGATTGTTTTTCACGAGCTGCGCGAGCATCGGCCCCGCGCCGCCGAGCTGGGTATGGCCGAAGGCATCGGTCGTGCCGGCTTCGGCGAGGAATTTTCCATCCGCGTTCTTCACGCCCTCGGAGACGACGACGGTGCACCAGCCCACGCGCTCGACCGTGGCCTTCACGCGCGCGAGGAACGCGGCTTCGTCGAAGGGAATTTCCGGAAACAGGATCACGTGCGGCGGATCGTCCGCGCGTTTGCCGGCGAGTCCTGCCGCTGCCGCGATCCAGCCGGCGTGGCGGCCCATCACTTCCATCACGAACACCTTGGTCGAGGACTCGTGCATGGCGGCCACGTCCAGGCTTGCCTCCAGCACCGACACCGCGGTGTACTTGGCGACCGAGCCGAAACCGGGGCAGGAATCGGTGACCGGCAGGTCGTTGTCCACTGTCTTGGGCACGCCGATGACGTTGAGCGGATAACCGAGCGTTTGCGCAATCTGCGCAATTTTCAACGAAGTGTCGGCCGAATCATTGCCGCCGTTGTAGAGGAAGTGGCGGACGTCGTGGGCGCGCAGCACGGCGATCAGGCGTTCGTAATGTGCGCGGTCGGCGTCCGGCGATTTGAGTTTGAAGCGGCAGGAGCCGAACGCCCCGCCCGGCGTGTGCCGCAATGCGGCAACGGTGGCAGTGTCCAGATTCGACAGGTCGAACAATTCCTCGCGCAGCGCGCCGATGATGCCGTTGCGCGCGGCGAGGACGCCGACCTTGCGCCGCCGGCAGGCCTGGATCACCGCGCACGCGGTGGCGTTGATCACGGCCGTAACGCCGCCGGACTGGGCGTACAGCAGGTTTCCGCTGCTCATGGCTTGATTCCACCGTTTGACTAAGGCTGGCACTGCCGCTAGGTTAGCCCGTCGGGGTGGCCCTTGCCCACCGCAAGCAGAATAATTCCAGGCACATGCGCATCGTTTTCTTCGGCCCGAATGGTTCGGGCAAGGGCACCCAGGCCGCGTTGCTCAAGGCCGAACTGAAGGTCCCGCACATCTCCACCGGCGACCTGCTGCGTGCGGCGGTCAAGGCCGGTACGCCGCTCGGGCTCAAGGCCAAGGTGGTGATGGAGGCGGGCAAGCTCGTTTCCGACGAAATCGTCCTCGGCATGCTCGAAGAACGCGTCGCCGAACCCGATGCGCGCGGCGGATTCATCCTCGACGGCTATCCGCGCAATCTCGCCCAGTGCGCGGCGCTGGAAGCGCTGCTTGCGCGCATCGGCCAGCCGCTCGACATTGCCATCGAACTCGACGTGCCCGATCGTGCCATCCTCGAACGCTGCGAAATCCGCTTCAAGGCCGAGCATCGCCCGGACGACGACCCGGCGATCGTGCGCAAGCGCCTGGAGGTCTACCGCGAGCAGACCGCGCCGGTGGCGCGGCATTTCGCCGACCTGGGCAAGCTCGTCACGGTCAACGGCGTGGGAGCGGTCGACGAAGTGTTTGCGCGCATCCTCGGCGTGCTGCCGCGCGCCGTGGCCTGAAGGCACGGGCCGTGCCCGCGTTTTTGCTCGTCCTGCGCGACGTCATCCTGCTGCGCCGCGGCCCGCAGGACATGCCGCATTCGCCGCGCCTGCTCGTCTGGGTGTGCGCCGCGAGCCTGCTGCTGCAACTGGCGATCGCGAGCGTGCTCGCCATTCCGGGCGATGCGCTCGGCGCGGGCCTGATCGGCCTCGCCTTCAATCTCGGCGTGCTGTATCTGCTGCTCAACCTGCGTGGCGTGCGTGCCCGTTTCGTGCAGGCCGCGCTGGCCCTGACCAGTTGCGCCATCGTGTTTGCGATCCTGAGCGTGCCGATCGTGCTGGCCGTGGGCGGCAAGCCGCCGACGCCCGAGACGATCACGCCATTGCAGGCATTGCTCGGCATGCTCGCGCTGCCGATCGTGGTGTGGAAACTGATCGTCGACGCGCACATCCTGCGCCACAGCTTGAACCTGCCGTTCGCCGCCGGCCTG
>DATIVQ010000133.1:0-2781 GCA_035465735.1 Rudaea sp. | reverse complement strand
GAGAACGGCCGCCTGCGCCAGTTCAATCTTTCCCTGCTCATCACCGACGGCTTCATGGAAGCGGTCGAGACCGACGCCGACTGGCCGCTGGTGTTCCCGATCAACGTCAAGGAAAAAGACGAAATCGACCTGGCCGACGCGAGCACCGTGATATGGCGCGACTGGCCAACGCACAAGAACTACGTGACGCGCGACGACGGTCTGGTCGCCTGCAAGGTTTACGGCCACATCCGCGCCAAGCACTTGTGGGACATGATTATGAGCTCGACGTACGACTTCGCCGAGCCGGGCTTCATCCTCATCGACCGCGTCAACGAGATGAACAACAACTGGTGGTGCGAGAACATCCGCGCGACCAATCCTTGCGGCGAGCAGCCGCTGCCACCGTACGGTTCGTGCCTGCTCGGCTCGGTGAACCTAACCACCTTCGTGCGCGATCCATTCGGGCCGAAGGCGCGCTTCGACTGGGACGAGTACAAGGAAGTCGTGCGCGTGTTCACGCGCATGCTCGACAACGTGGTCGAGATCAATGGCCTGCCGCTGGCGCAGCAGCGCGACGAAATCACGCGCAAACGCCGCCACGGCATGGGCTTCCTCGGCCTGGGCTCCACTCTCGCCATGCTGAAGATGAAGTACGGCAGTGCCGAATCGTGCGAATTCACCGAACAGGTCGCGCGCGACATGGCCATGGCCGGCTGGGAGGTGGCGCTGGCGCTGGCCCAGGAAAAGGGTCCGGCGCCGATCATGTCCGAGGAATTCGCGGTGACTGCGCAAATGCTGCGCCAACGCCCGGAAATGGCCGCCGACGGTTTCAAACCCGGCGACAAGATCGCCGGCCGCGTGTTGCATGCGAAGTATTCGCGCTACATGCAGCGCGTGGCGCAGGCCGATCCGGAACTCGTCGAGCAGCTGGCCCAAACCGGTGCGCGCTTCACGCATCACTCGTCGATCGCGCCAACCGGCACGATTTCGCTGTCGCTGGCGAACAATGCATCGAACGGCATCGAGCCGAGTTTCGCGCACCACTACAGCCGCAACGTAATCCGCGAAGGCAAGAAGTCCAAGGAGAAGGTCGAGGTTTACAGCTACGAACTGCTCGCCTACCGCGAATTGATCAATGCCGACGCGATGCCCTTTTCCGACAAGCCGGAACAGAAGCTGCCGGAATACTTCGTCGCCGCCGACGACATCACGCCGAAGGAACACGTCGACATCCAGGCGGCAGCGCAGAAATGGGTGGACTCGTCGATTTCCAAGACCGCGAACGTGCCCACCGATTACCCGTACGAAGACTTCAAGGACATCTACCGCTACGCCCACCACAAAGGCCTGAAAGGTTGCACCACATTCCGCTTCAACCCCGCCGCCTTCCAAGGCGTGCTGGTCAAGGAAGCGGATCTTGAAAGCACCCTCTACCGTTTCGAGCTGGATGACGGTACCGTAGTGGAAGCCAAGGGCAACGACGAGATCGAATACGACGGCGAAACGCATACCGCCGCGAACTTGTTCGATGCCCTGAAGGAAGGCTACTACGGGAAGTTCTAGACGCCGCGTTCATCATTGCGGCAGGCTCACGGGAAGTTCTGAACGCGCCGGGAAGCACACTTTCGGCGCACGGAACTGGCATTGGGGCACAACGAACGAAGCGGAGTCATTATGCAAAGCGAACACAGCTGGGGCGACAACCCACCGGGTCCGGTGGATGTGGTCGTCGAAAAGGCGCAGGAAATGGGACAGGCGGTCGCCGACACCGCGCAGCAGATCGGTCAGGCCGCGGTGCAGAAAGCCGCCGAAATGCAAAAAGCCGTCGCCAGGCAGACGGCCACAGTGAAGAAGGCCGCGGCCAAGCGCGTCAGCGCTGCGAGAAAGGCGGTGAAAAAGGCCGTCGCGGGCGCCAGAAAGGCGGCGAAGAAGGCGATGAAAAAGGCCGCGCCGAAGAAAGCAGCGCCGAAGAAATCCGCCAAGAAGGCTGCAAAGAAACCGGCAAAGAAGAAGGTCGCGAAGAAAACCGCCACGAAGAAAGGCCGCCGCACGACGCTGTACAGCAGCAAGGGCAAGAAGCTGTACGCCGTGCGCGATGCCAAGGGTCATTTCAAGGACATCCAGACCTACAAGCGCGCGCACGGCATGGACATGAAGCGCAAGTCCAAGGCGGAAAAAGTCGCCAAGGCAAAGCAGAAAGCGAAGAAAAAATAACTGCCCGTGCGGAGCCGCCCATACGGCTCCGCACGGTTCACCTCAATCCGAACGATTTGCCATGACCATCAAGATTTCCCGCAAGATCAAGGGCTACAGCGTCAACAAACCCGGCGCTGACGCCGATGCGTCTCCCAGCGCACCCGACCCGCACGCCACGCTGGGAGCACCCAAGGCCGAAGTCATCCAGATGCACGAGAAGGTCGAGCGTCCGGAAGTGCTGATCGGCGCCACCTACAAGATCCGCTCGCCACTGGTCGAACACGCGATGTACGTGACGATCAACGACATCG
The DNA here is from genome assembly GCA_035465735.1 of Rudaea sp. GTDB lineage: Bacteria > Pseudomonadota > Gammaproteobacteria > Xanthomonadales > Rhodanobacteraceae > Rudaea. The sequence goes on along the minus strand of DATIVQ010000133.1, from coordinate 292 downwards.
TACTCAACCAGGGTACCGAGTTCGAGTTGCGCCGGCCGTTCGAGATCTTCATCAACTCGAAGAACATGGATCATTTCCAGTGGATCGTGGCGCTGACCCGCATCATGAGCGCCGTGTTCCGCAAGGGCGGCGACGTTACATTCATCGTCGAGGAACTCAAGGCCGTGTTCGATCCGCGCGGCGGCTACTTCAAGGCCGGCGGCGTGTACATGCCTTCGATCGTGGCCGAACTCGGCGCGATCGTCGAGCAGCACCTGAAGATGATCGGCCTGCTGCACGATCCTGAACTGTC
>DATIVQ010000132.1:0-7413 GCA_035465735.1 Rudaea sp. | reverse complement strand
TTGTTTGCAGCGCAACAAAAACCCTCGTAGCATGCGCGGTCGGAATTTTTGCGCGAGTCCATTCGCGCAGGTCCTTGAATCGTCCATTCGTGGACGGACTCCTCAAAAACGCGGGATTTTTGCATGCGTAGTCATTTTTGCGGCCTGATCGACGAGGCCTTGATCGGTCGTGACGTCACCTTGTGCGGCTGGGTCGATACCCGACGCGACCACGGTGGCGTGATTTTCATCGACCTGCGCGATCATGAAGGCATCGTCCAGGTCGTGATCGAGCCGGACAATGCTCCGGCCTTCGCCGCGGCGGAGCACCTGCGTTACGAATTCTGCCTGCGCGTCGTGGGCAAGGTGCGCAACCGTCCGCCCAGCCAGATCAATGAGCGCCTGCGCACCGGCAGGATCGAAGTCGTCGCCGCGACGGTCGAGGTGCTCAACGCCGCGGCGCCGCTGCCGTTCATGCTCGACGACGCGACCGGTGAGGAGCCGCGCCTGCGCTGGCGCTATCTCGACCTGCGCCGTCCGGAAATGCAGCGCAAGATGCGCTTGCGCACCAAATTGGTCGCCGCGCTGCGCCGTTATCTTGATGCGCGTGGATTCCAGGACCTCGAAACGCCGATCCTGACCCGCGCCACGCCCGAGGGCGCGCGCGATTTCCTCGTGCCCTCGCGCCTGCATCCGGGCGAGTTCTATGCGCTGCCGCAGTCGCCGCAACTGTTCAAGCAGATCCTGATGATGGCCGGTTTCGACCGCTACTACCAGATTGCGCGCTGCTTCCGCGACGAGGCGCTGCGCGCCGATCGCCAGCTCGAATTCACCCAGCTCGACATGGAGTTTGCCTTCGTCGAAGAACGCGACGTGCAGGATTGCGTCGAAGCCATGATTCGCGACGTGTTCACGGAGGTGGCAAGCGTCGCACTGGCCGATCCGTTCCCGCGCATGACCTGGGCCGAGGCGATGCGTCGATTTGGTTCGGACAAGCCCGACCTTCGTATACAACTGGAACTTGTGGACATTGCAGAAAAAGTCCGCCACGTCGAGTTCAAGGTGTTTTCCGGGCCGGCCAATGATGCCGGCGGGCGCGTTGCCGCCCTGCGCCTGCCCGGCGGCGCCAAACAGCCGCGCAAGTACCTCGACGATCTCGGTCCCTATGTCGCTCGCTACGGCGCCAAGGGACTGGCGTGGATCCGCATCGACGATTTAGCCCGCGGCCGCGAGGGCATGACCAGTCCCATCCTGAAATTCCTCGACGACGCGGCGCTCAACGGCGTCCTCGAAGCCGTCGGAGCGCAGTCGGGTGACGTGATCTTTTTCGGCGCCGGTCCGTACAAGACGGTGAGCGATTTCATGGGCGCGCTGCGCCTGAAGGTCGCGCAGGACGCGGGCCTGGTCGAGAATGCGTGGAAGCCGCTGTGGGTGACGGATTTCCCGATGTTCGAATACGATCACGAAGCCAAGCGCCACGTTGCCCTGCATCACCCGTTTACCGCGCCGAAGGTCGACGACATCGCCGATCTGAAGGCGAATGCAGCGACGGCGGTTTCGCGCGGCTACGACATGGTGCTCAACGGCAACGAGATTGGCGGCGGATCGATCCGCATCCATCGCCCCGAGATGCAAAGCACCGTGTTTGAGCTGCTCGGCATCGATGCCGCGGAAGCGCAGGCCAAGTTCGGATTCCTGCTCGAGGCGCTCAAGTACGGCGCGCCGCCGCACGGCGGCATTGCCTTCGGCATCGACCGCCTCGCGGCGCTCTTGGCCGGCACCGAGTCGATACGTGAAGTGATCGCGTTCCCCAAAACCGCCACTGCCCAATGCCTGATGACGGAGGCGCCCTCGCCGGTGCCCGAAGTGCAGCTGCAGGAAGTGCACGTGCGCGTGGTCAAGCCGGTCAAGGCCTGATTGCAGTCGGCAATGAACGATCACGTCATCCTGCTGCACGGCCTGTGGATGCGCGGCTTCACCCTGGCCGCGCTGCGCCATCGTCTGGAAGCGGCGGGGTTTTCGGTCGAGCTGTTCGACTATGCAAGCGTGTTGCGCGGACCGGAAGTCGGCGTGGAACGCCTCGTCGCTGCCACGCAAAAGAACAAGGCCAGGAAAATCCATTTCGTCGGACACAGCCTCGGCGGACTGGTGGCGTTGCAGGCCCTGCAGCGCGCTCCGGAAATCACCCGTGGCCGCGTGGTCTGCCTCGGATCGCCGCTGCGTGGCAGCGCGGTGGCGCGCACCGTGGCGCAATTTCCCGGCGGCTCGCTGGTGATCGGCAAGAGCCTCGACGTGCTCACCAGCGGCCTTGAGCGCTGGGAAGGCAAGCAGGCGGTAGGCGCGATCGCCGGACGCCTGCCGATCGGCTTCGGCTTTGCCTTTGGCGCGTTGACATCGCCGCACGATGGTACGGTGAGCGTGGCGGAAACCGAACTGCCTGGTCTGACGGACCACTGCATCGTGCCGGCTACGCATACGGGCCTGCTGTTCTCGCAGGACGCGGCCGAGCAGACCATCGCCTTCCTGCGCAGCGCGCGGTTCGCCCGCGCGGCGTAAACGGCCCCGTTTTCACGCAGTGCTAAAATCCGCACGATGACCCGCATACTCGGCATCGATCCCGGTTCGCAGCGCACCGGCATCGGCATCATCGATGCGGATGCGGGCGGCGCGTCGCGGCATGTCTTCCACACCGCGCTGGACCTGCTCGACAACGACACTTTTCCGTTGCGCCTGAAACAGATTTTCGACGAAGTCTGCGCGCTCATCGCCGAACACCAGCCGGCCGAAGTGGCGGTGGAGCGCGTATTCATGGCGCGCAATCCCGATTCCGCGCTGAAACTCGGCCAGGCGCGCGGCGCGGCGATCTGCGCCGTCGTGCACAGTGGATTGCCGGTGACCGAATACGCGGCCAAGGAAATCAAGCAGGCCGTGGTCGGCGGTGGCGGCGCGGACAAGGCGCAAATCCAGCACATGGTCGGCGTCCTGCTCAACATCCCGCGCAAGTTGCAGGCGGATGCGGCCGATGCACTTGCGGTTGCGCTCACGCATGCGCACACGCGCGCGAGCGTGCAGCGGATCGGAATTCCGCGGACGGCATGGAGGCGACGTCGATGATCGGTCGATTGAAGGGAATCCTCGTGTCGAAGCAGCCGCCCTGGCTCGTCGTCGACGTCGGCGGTGTCGGCTATGAGCTCGAGGCGCCGATGTCCACCGTGTTCGACCTGCCCGAGACCGGCCGCGAAGTCGCGCTGTTCACGCATTACGCGGTCAAGGAGGACACGGTCGCGCTGTACGGCTTCCTGCGCGAAGCCGAGCGCACCTTGTTCCGCACCGTGCAGAAAGTCAGCGGCATCGGCGCGAAGATTGCGCTGGCGGTGCTGTCGGGCACATCGACTGACGAGTTCGCGCGTCTGGTGCAGGCCGGCGACATCGCCGCGCTCACGCGCATTCCCGGCATCGGCAAGAAGACCGCCGAGCGCATCGTGGTGGAATTGCGCGACCGCGTGGATGCCATCGGCGTGCTGCCCGGGGCGGGCGCATCCGTGCCGCGCGATGCGCAATCCGAGGCGGTCGTCGCCTTGCAGCAACTGGGCTACAAACCGACCGAGGCGGCACGCCTGGCCAAGGAAGCCGCCGCCGACGGCGACAGCGCCGAAGCGATCATCCGCAAGGCGCTCAAGGCGGCCTTGCGATAAGGGGGCGACAATGACGCAGATCACCGATTCGCGAGCGGAGCAGACGCGCAAGGCGCTGGCCGGAATGGCGCTGGGCGCGCTTGGCGTGGTTTATGGCGACATCGGCACCAGCCCGCTGTACACCATCCAGAACACGTTTGGCGACGTGAATGCCGCGATCACGCCGGACCGCGCCAACATCCTGGGTGTGCTGTCGGTGACGTTTTGGCTGCTCGTCATGATCGTCTCGCTCAAGTACGTGGTCTTCATCATGCGCGCCGACAACAAGGGCGAGGGCGGCATCATGGCGCTGATGGCGCTGGCCCAGCGCGCCGCGCGCGGCAACGTGCGCATGCGCTGGATCATCATGATCCTGGGCCTGCTTGGCGCCTCGCTGTTCTACGGGGATGGCGTGATCACGCCGGCGATTTCGGTATTGTCCGCGGTGGAAGGTCTCAAGGTGCTGACGCCGGAACTGTCGCACTGGGTCGTGCCGCTGACGGTGCTCATTCTGCTCGGATTGTTCGTCGTGCAAAACCGCGGCACGTCGCGAGTCGGTGCCGTGTTCGGTCCGGTCATGCTGGTCTGGTTTGCGACACTCGCCGTGCTGGGCATCAGCGAGATTTTGCGTCAACCGCATGTGCTGCTCGCACTCAATCCGTGGTACGGCCTGGAGTTTTTCCGCGCCAATGGCTGGCACGGGTTTCTCGCGTTGGGCGGCGTGGTGTTGGCGATCACCGGCTGCGAAGCGCTCTATGCGGACATGGGCCACTTCGGCCGCAACCCGATTCGTCTGGCCTGGTTCGGCTACGTCTCGCCAGCGCTGGTGTTGAATTACTTCGGCCAGGGCGCGTTGCTGCTGTCCAACCCGGCTGCGATCGACAATCCGTTCTATCGGTTGGTGCCGCAAGGACTGTTGATTCCGATGATCGTACTGGCTTCGGTCGCGACGGTGATCGCCTCACAGGCGGTGATTTCCGGTGCGTTCTCGATGACGCGCGAGGCGATCCAGCTTGGATTCTCGCCACGCCTCGAAGTAGTGCATACCTCTCGACAGACCCTGGGTCAGATCTATCTGCCGTGGGTGAACCGGTTGCTGCTGGTATTGGTGGTTGCCGCGGTGTTGGGCTTCCGCTCGTCTAACGCGCTAGGCGCTGCGTACGGCATTGCAGTGACCGGCACGATGTTCATCACCACGTGTCTTGCCTTGATCGTCGCCCGCCGCCTGTGGGGTTGGAGCCGCATCCTGGTCGCCTTGGTGGGTATGGTTTTCCTGACCATCGATGCCTCGCTGTTCAGCGCGAACGCGATCAAGATCGAAGATGGCGGCTGGTTCCCGCTCGTGCTTGGCCTGTTCGCCTTCCTGATCATGAGCACCTGGCGCCGCGGCCGCGACCTGGTGCTGCGTGAATTGAAGCAATCGGGCCTGGCGCTGGAACCTTTCATCGCCAGCCTCGCCGAGCATCCGCCGCTGCGCGTGCCGGGCACGGCGGTATTCCTCACCGCCAACAGCAATGCGGTGCCCAATGCGCTGCTGCACAACCTCAAGCACAACAAGGTGCTGCACGAGCGCAACGTGCTGCTTACGGTCGAGACGCTCGAATCGCCGGTCGCCGAATACGGCGAACGCACCGAAATCACCGCGCTCGGCCACGAATTCTTCCGCCTGACCCTGCGCTTCGGCTTCGCCGAGGATCCGGACATCCCCGCCGCCCTGCAAAGCTGCTCCGCGAAGGGCATCGGCTTCGACATGATGGACACTACGTTCTTCGTCAGCCGCGAGAGCATCGTCGCCAGCAACCGCGCCGGCATGCCGCTATGGCGCGACAAGCTGTTCGCCTTCCTCGCGCGCAACGCGAGTTCGGCGACGGCGTTCTTCCGCATTCCCGGCAATCGCCTGATCGAGTTGGGAACGCAAGTAGAAATCTGATCGCTCTGCCATAATGGCGGTATGAACGACACCCGCGTCATCGCCTCGGTCGCCACGCGCGAAGACGAGATCGCCGAAGCCTCGATCCGCCCGCAAAAACTCGAGGAATACCTCGGCCAGCAGGCGGTGCGCGAGCAGCTTTCGATTTACATCGAAGCGGCCAAACGTCGCGGCGAAGCGCTCGACCACGTGCTGATCTTCGGCCCGCCGGGCCTGGGCAAGACCACGCTGTCGCACGTGATCGCGAACGAGCTGGGCGTGAACCTGCGCAGCACGTCCGGCCCGGTGATCGAACGCGCCGGCGACCTGGCCGCTTTGCTCACCAACCTGCAGCCGCGCGACGTGCTGTTCGTCGACGAAATCCATCGCCTCTCGCCCGTAGTCGAGGAAATCCTGTATCCGGCGATGGAGGACAACCAGATCGACATCATGATCGGCGAGGGTCCGGCCGCGCGCTCGATCAAGCTCGACCTGCCGCCGTTCACACTCGTCGGCGCGACCACGCGCGCGGGCCTGCTCACCAGTCCCTTGCGCGACCGCTTCGGCATCGTGCAACGGCTGGAGTTCTACACGGCGGATGAACTTGCCGCGATCGTGCGCCGCTCGGCGAAGATCCTCGGCATCGCCTGCGCCGACGACGGCGCGGCGGAGATCGCGCGGCGCTCGCGCGGCACGCCGCGCATCGCCAATCGCCTGCTGCGGCGCGTGCGCGACTACGCGCAGATCAAGGCTGGCGGCACGATCACGCGCGAGGTCGCTATCGCCGCGATGGGCATGCTCAAAGTCGACGCCGAAGGTTTCGATGCACTCGACCGGCGCCTGCTGGAAACCATCATCGAGCATTTCGACGGCGGTCCGGTCGGCGCCGATTCGCTGGCTGCGGCGCTGTCCGAGGAGCGCGGCACCATCGAGGACGTGCTTGAACCGTTCCTGATCCAGCAGGGGTTCCTCATGCGCACCGCGCGCGGGCGCGTGGCCACGAACAAGGCCTATCGGCACCTGGGCCTGAAGGCGCCGAATCCGGAGCGGCGGGCGGACCTGTTCGAGGCGCCGCAAGCCGAAGGCGGGCCGTGAACGAGCAATCGGTCTTCTCCTGGCCCGTGCGCGTGTACTGGGAAGACACCGATGCCGGCGGCGTGGTCTACCACGCTGCCTACCTGCGCTTCCTCGAACGCGCGCGCACCGAGTGGCTGCGTGCCTGCGGCGTGGCGCAGAAACACCTGCGCGAAGAACACGGCATCCTGTTCGTGGTCGCCGACATGCAGGTGAAATTTCTCGCCCCGGCGCGGCTCGACGACGAACTGCATGCCGTCGTCACCGCGTTCACGCGGCGTTCGGCCTCGATGCGCTTCGCGCAATGTATACTTCGCCCGGCCGATGGCGCGGTGCTGGTCGAAGCGCAGGTGCGCGCCGCCTGCATCGACGCGGCCAGCTACAAACCCCGCCGTATCCCGGATTCCCTGCTGACGGAGCACGTTCGCCAATGAATGACGGCATCAATGTCCTGCAACTGGCGCTCAACGCCAGCCTGTTCGTCAAGGTCGTCATGGCGATCCTGCTCGTGTTCTCGTTCCTGTCGTGGGTGATCATCTTCCGCAAGATGAGCGTCTTCGGCCGCGCCATGAAGGGCGCCGACGATTTCGAGGAACGCTTCTGGTCCGGCGCGGATCTGGCCGGATTGTTCCGCGATGTGACCGCAAACGGCGATCGCATCACCGGCATCGAGAGCATCTTCGAGGCGGGCTTCCGCGAATTCGCGCGCCTGCGCCAGCGCCGGCAGATGGATCCGCGCACGATCCTGGAGGGCGCGCAGCGCGGCATGCGCGTGGC
>DATIVQ010000131.1:0-21901 GCA_035465735.1 Rudaea sp. | reverse complement strand
CAGCAGCGGATAGGCGAGCGCCGCCCACACCTTTTGATTGAGCGCATCGCGCGCCTCGGAATAATCGGCCAGGCGCGCCAGCACCTGGTCGAGCTTGCCGGACTGCTCGCCGGCGGCGATCGAGGCGCGGTAGATTTCCGGGAAACTTTCCGGTGCGTCGGCCAGGCCCGCGGCAAGGCTCGAGCCTTCCATTACTTTCGCGCGCAGGCTCACGACCAGCGTGCGCGTGCGTTCGTCCTCGTTCTGTTCGGCCAGTGCCGCAAGTGCCTCGTCCACCGGCAGTCCGGCCTTGAGCAACGTGGCGAGCTGACGCGTGAGCAAGGCAAGTTGCGTGCCGCTCAATCCGCGACGGAACAACGTATGCTGCTCGCGTGCTGCCGCGACCGGCGTCACCTCCAGCGGATTGAGGCCCTCCTCGCGCAGGCTTGCACGCACGCTGCGCGCGGTGTCGCCCTGCAACACGCCGCGGCGGGTCTTGCCGGCGGCGTCGAGGGCTTGGTAGGCGAAGGCGGGCATGCCGCCAGTTTACGTCAGGCGTTGCCCGCGAGCTTGCTTTTGCGAATGCCGTAGGCGAAATAGATGACCATGCCAATCGCGACCCAGAGCAGGAACACCATCCACGTCACCGCGGCGAGTTCCGACAGCAGCCAGATCGAAAATCCGATGCCGATCAGTGGCACCGCCGGTACCCACGGCGCGCGGAACGAGCGCGGCAAGTCCGGCTTGCGCCGGCGCAGCACGATCACCGAGGCGCAGATGACGATGAACGCCGAGAGTACGCCGATGTTGACGAGCTTGGCGACCTCGCCGATCGGGAAGAATCCGGCGACCAATGCGGTGAACGCCCCCAGCGCCAGCGTCGTGCGGTGCGGCGTGCCGTAGCGCGGATGCGTGTGCGCGAACCACGCGGGCAACAAACCGTCGCGCGACAGCGCGAACCAGATGCGCGCGGCGGCGAGCATGAAGGCGAAGATCACCGACAGAATGCTCGCGATCGCGGTGGCCGAGATCGCCGCGCCGATCCACTTCATGCCGCGCGCCTCAAACGCCATGGCGACCGGGGCATCGTTGCCGAGTTGCGTGTACGACACCATGCCGGTGATGACCAGGGTGATGGCGATGTACAGTGCCATCGAGATGCCGAGCGAGAGCAGGATCGCGCGCGGCAGGTCGCGCTGCGGGTTCTTCGATTCCTCCGCCGCCGTGGTCAGGGTGTCGTAACCGAACACGGCGAAGAAGACGACCGCCGCCGCAGTGGCGATGCCCTTGTAGCCGAAATGGCCGACGCCATCCGCGCCGACCACGCGATCCGGCACGAACGGATGCCAGTTTGCGGGATCGACGTACATCGCGCCGACGCCGATCACGAGGATCACGGCGATCACCTTGACCGCAACGATCAGCGTGTTGAACCGCGCGCCCCATTCGGTGCGCAGCGTGAGCAGGACCGCGACCCCAAATGCCGCGATCGCGGCAACGAGATTGAACGCATGGCCATCGCCCGTGCCGGGCGCGCCTTGCAGGGCCACCGGCAAATGGACTCCAAACGCGGCGAGCAGGTTGACCACGTAGCCCGACCAGCCGCTCGCCACGGCGGCGACGATGAGCGCATATTCGAGCAGCAGGTCCCAGCCGATAAGCCAGGCCGGCAATTCGCCGAGCACCGCGTAGCCGTAGGTATAGGCGCTGCCGGTAACCGGGATGAGTCCGGCGAATTCGGCGTAGCACAGCGCCGCCGCCGTGCTCGCGATGCCGGCGATGATGAAGGACAACGCGACCGCGGGTCCCGCGTTCGCGGCAGCCTGCTGTCCGGCGAGCACGAAGATGCCCACGCCGATGATGCCGCCGAGGCCTATCGCGGTGAGTTGCCACACGCCGAGCACGCGGCGGAAATCGCGGCGCGAGCCGAGTTCGGCCTGCAGGGCCTCGACGGATTTGTGGCGCGTGAGTTTGGCGGCAAGGCTCATGGGTTCCCCCCGGTCGGAATAACCGGCGCGATAGTACCGTGTATGCTGCAAATTGGGGAAAGCCTGTGGGGGAATCGCGATGAACCGATTTGCGCTTGCCGTCTTCGCCGTGCTGTGGCTTTGTGGCGTGGGCGTCGCACAAACGCCGCCAACAGTGCAGGTACTGGAAACGTATCCGGCCGGCGATGCGGTTGCGCTCGCCCGAAATCAAAACTTCTATCTGCGCATGGCCTACGCCAGCGACCATCCGATCAAGATCTGGGCAGAACCGTATTTCCGCGGCCAGCGCGCGCAGGCCGGCAGCAATCCCTCGCGCACGTACGCAGGCACCGGCGAAGCGCTCGGCTGGTTTTTTCTCATGGCTGCGGATGCGCAGGTGGACGAGGTGCGCATCCGCGCCGGCGACGGTTCGCCTGACGGCACGCACGAAGTGGCGCGTTACTCCGTCCAGGTGCAGGGCGGCGGAGCCGCCGCGAGCGATGAGGCCAAACCCGACTGGGTGATGAACCTGTCAGCGCTCGACGCGCAGGCGCAGCGCGCCGACTACGAAAAACGCATGAACACCCCGCCGAGTGGCGGCGATGTGGCGCTGTTCGGCGGCTTCATGCTGCTGATGCTGGCGTTGGGCATCGGCGGCTTCCTCGCACCGGCATGGGGCCTGTGGCATTGGCGCGGCGGCTGGCGCCTGGCCGCTGCCGTACCCGCGGTGCTGATGGCATTCGTCGTGTTGCGCATCGTCGCCGGGACATCCAACGATCCGACCTCGCACAATCTGTGGCCGTTCGAGGTTCTCATCGCGGGCGCATTGAGCGCCGGCGCAATGATCGTGCTGGCGATCGCACGCCGCATCTGGTCGGAGCCGCGCACATGATGCCGGCTTGGCTGAGCATTTTGGTGCTACTGGGTTTCGGCAGTGGCATCCTCGCTGTTGCCTGGGACGGCTGGCGCAGCGGCGAATTGCCCGCGGGCAGCAAGGGATTCCGCGCATACCGGCCCAATCGCGACGAAAATCCCGTCGCGTTCCATTTTCTTCTCGCGCTGTACATTTGCGGCGGCATCGCCCTGTGCCTGTGGGGCCTGCTCGAACTGGGCGGGATGGCGCCACCGCTGAAATGGCGTTGAGCTGGCCTACTCCTCGCGCGTCACCCGCAGCACTTCCTCGGCGCTGGTGATGCCGGCAACGCATTTGCGCCAGCCGTCCTCGAGGATGCTGGGCGATCGCGTGCGCGCATGGCGTTCCATGTCTGCTTCTGCGGCGTTGGCATGGATCAGGCGGCGCAGTTCTTCGTCGACCGGCACGAATTCGTAGATGCCGGTGCGGCCACGATAACCGCCGTGGCGGCCGGCGGCCGGCGCTGATGGCCGGTACAGATCCACGCGCGTATTGGCGGGTTTGCCGAACGCGGCCAGTTCGCGCGGCGTGGCCGGATAGGATTCGCGCAGCGCGGGATCGAGTACGCGCACAAGACGTTGCGCGAGCACGCCGATCAAGGACGACGACAGCAGGAACGGCTCCACGCCCATGTCGCGCAGGCGCGTGACCGCACCGATCGCCGAATTCGTGTGCAGAGTGGATAGGACGAGGTGTCCGGTGAGCGAGGCCTGCACCGCGATCTGCGCGGTTTCGAGGTCGCGGATTTCGCCGATCATGACGACGTCCGGATCCTGGCGCAGGATCGCGCGCAGGCCGCGCGCGAACGTCATCTCCACCTTCGTGTTGACCTGGGTCTGGCCGACGCCGTCAATGTAGTACTCGATCGGGTCTTCCACGGTCATGATGTTGCGGCTGGCGTCGTTGAGCTTGAGCAAGGACGCGTACAGCGTCGTCGTCTTGCCCGAACCGGTCGGACCGGTGACGAGCAGGATCCCGTGCGGACGCTCGATGGTCTCGCTCAGGCGGTCCAGCGTATCCGCCGCCATGCCGAGCTGCTTGAGATCGAGCTTGCCGGCCTGCTTGTCGAGCAGGCGCAGCACGACGCGCTCGCCGTGACCGGCGGGAATCGTCGACACGCGCACGTCGACCGGGCGCCCGGCGATCTTCAGGCCGATGCGGCCATCCTGCGGCAGACGTTTCTCGGCAATATCGAGCCGCGCCATCACCTTGATGCGCGAAACCACCGCGCTCGCGATCGCCTTCTGCGGCGCCAGCACCTCGCGCAGCACGCCGTCGATGCGAAAACGCACGACGAGGCGATTCTCGAACGGTTCGATGTGGATGTCGCTGGCGCCTTCCTTCACCGCTTCGGTGAGCAACGCGTTGATCAGGCGGATGATCGGTGCGTCGTCCTCGGATTCGAGCAGATCCTCGGGTTCCGGCAATTCGTCGGCGAGGGTTTTCAGATCGAGTTCGTCGCCAAAATCCGCGACCATTGCACGCGCATCGTCGCCTTGTTCATACAGATCGCGCAGCAGACGTTCGTAACCCGCTGCGTCGTAGCGTACGAGTTTCAGCGGCGCGTGCAGATAGCGCTGCAACTCGCTCAGCACTTCGGGTTTGACGCCCTCGCGCCAGGCAATTTCGGCTGCGTCCTCGCGCCAGGCGACCAGGGTGGCGCCGTTGCGGCGCGCAAAGCCGAAACTCGGCCGCGGCGGATGCGCGGCGGCAGTCACGGATGCTTGTCCGCGCCCGCCGCGTCTTTCGGGGCCACATCCAACGCCGGCGATTTCAGGAAGTCATGCACTTCCGGCAGCATCGGCTGCTGGCCGCGCGGCGTGATCGTTTCGGCGTTCTCGCGCATCTGCAATTGTTCGGTGCGCAGGAAATTGTATTTCTCGCCCGATACCTGCGCCTCGCTGGCCGCATCGCGCAGAATTTTGGGATGCAGGAACACCATCAGGTCCTGTTTGGTGTGATCGTTGCTGCGGTAGCGGAACAGGTTGCCGATCAGCGGAATGTCGCCGAGTGCAGGCACCTTCTGCACGTTGTCCTTGACGTTGTCCGAGATCAGGCCGCCGAGCACGAGCAGAGAATCGTCCTTGACCATCACCGTGGTCTTGATCTCGCGCTTGTTGGTGACGAGATCGACCGCGCCCTGCACCGGCGGCAGCAGGTTGGAGACTTCCTGATGGATGTCTAGGCGTACGGTGTCGCCGGAATTGATGTGCGGGGTGACGGTGAGAGTAAGGCCCACATCCTTGCGCTGGATGGTCTGGAACGGATTGCCGATGCCGGTCGCCGCCGTACCCGTGGCACCGCTGCTGCTACCGGTGTTCGTGGTGTACGAGCCGGTCACGAAGGGCACTTCCTGGGCGACCTTGATCATCGCTTCCTGGTTATCCAGGGTCATGATCGAGGGCGTGGACAGGATGTTGTTCTTGCCGTTGCTGCGCAGCGCCGAGAGCAGGCCGCCGAGGCTGAGCAATTGCTTGCCATTCAGCGTGATCGTATTCAGATAACCCAGGTTCAATCCGTTGCCGACGTTGACGGCAGGACCGTTCGCCGAATTGAGTCCCGACGTGACGTTGAAGATGTTGTTTCCCGGCGTGTTACCGGTGAAATTCGTGCCGCCGATGACGTGACTCTTGTCGCCGAGCGGCACCTGCCACTGGATGCCGAGTTCGTTCGCGGTTTCGTCCGAGACCTCCGCGATCACCGCTTCGATCAAAACCTGCGCGCGGCGGATGTCGAGCTGGCGGATCACCGCCTGCAGCGAGCGAAACACCGCCGGCGGCGCGCTGATCACAAGTGCGTTGTCGCCTTCGTGGGCCTGGATCGTCGCGGCCGATGCGCCGGACGATGTGCTTCCCGCCGCGCCTCCGGCCGCGGCCTTGGCGCTGGGCGGCGCATCGCCGGTCAACGTGGCGGCGACGCCTTCGAGGATCGGCACCAGATCCTTCGCGTTCGCGTAATTGAGGTACACGACCTGGGTTTCGCCGCCGTCGCTGATCGGCGTGTCCAGATGCGCGACCAGCGCGCGCAGGCGCAGGCGCCCGCTCTTTCCCCCCGAAAGCAAAATCGAATTCGTGCGCTCGTCCGCGAACACGTGCGGGGCGTCTGCTGCATCCACGCCCTTGGTGTCGGATAGCTGGCTCAGGATGCGGGCGACTTCGGCGGCGCTGGCATGTTGCAGCGGAATCACGTCGACGCCGGAATCAGAAACGGTATCGATGCGCCGAATGATGCTGATCATGCGTTCGACGTTGCCGGCGCGGTCGGAGATGACCAGCGAATTCGAGGCCGGATGCGCGATCAGTTGCGCGCCCTGCGGCATCAATGGGCGCAGGATTGGCACAAGGTCCGTCGCCGACACGTGCTTGACCGGCACAATCTGAGTAACGAGTTCGTCCGGCTCGTGCACGTGCGTGCCGTTGAGGCCGCCGGACCCGTCCTGCTGCGCGACCGCCTCGGGCACGATCTTGATCATGCTGCCGGACGGGATCGCCGCGTAGCCGTGCACGCGCAGCACCGACAGGAACACGTCGTAGATTTCGTCCGGCTTCATCGGCCGCGCCGATACCACCGTGACCTTGCCCTGTACGTTCGGGCCGACGATGAAGTTCTTGCCGGTGATTTCCGACACCGTGGCAATCAGCGCCTGAATGTCGGCGTCCTTCATGTTCAGCGTATGCGTACCCGGCGGATTGGCTGCCGGTGCGGCCGCGGGAACAGGCGCCTTGGGTTGCGCGCAGGCGAGGGTCGCGGCGAGGGCGAGGACGGCGGCAACGAGGAATCGCGTCATTTCACATTTCTCTACAAGTAAATTCGCTCAGTGCAGACTGACCGTCAGCGTCGCCGGCTTGCCATTGCGCAGCACCGTCACCGACACGCTGCCGGCGCCGGCCAGATTGTCCATGAATTGCTGCGGATTGGACACATTCGACAACGACTGGCCGTTGATCGCGGTGATGAGGTCGGTGGATTTGAGCCCGGCCTGATTCATGAGCCGGGCCACGTCGCCACCGCCCGAAAGGCGCGCGCCGGCGATCTTGCCATTCTCGAACACCGGCTCGACGTGCACCTGCTTCGCGATCTGGACTGGATCGATGCGCAATTTCGATTGCGCCGCGCTCCAGTCCAGATTGCCGCCCAGTTGCGGCGGCGCATAGTTCGGCGGAATGCTTGATGCGCGCGCGCCGGTCGCCGTGCCGCGGTTCGTCTGCTTCGCTGGCGGTAGCGGCGGCGCGTGCTGCTCCGCGCGCGGCAGGTTCAGGGTTTCGGCCACGCCCTCATGATCGAGCACGACGTGATCGGTGTACACCGCGGCGAGCTTCGCATTGCTGCCGACCGTGTCGCCGACCTTGTACGCGCGCTCGCCGCCGTGCTCGTCCTCGATCATGGCGATGCCGTCGTGCGCATCGTCCATCGCCAGCGTGCCGCGCAGGGTGAGCTTGAGCGTCGTCGCCGGCGCGTTGCGCATTTGCTGCATCAGCGCCACGGCCTGCGGATTGCCGAACAGGTGCCACTTTGCGACCGACTGCACCGGTGCGATCGCGGCGGGCACCGCTGCGGGCGCGGATGAAACCGCCTCATCGCCCTGCGGCACCAGCAGCCAGGCCAGGCGCACGAGCAGCCACAGGCAGATCAGCGCGGCCGCGGCACAGGCTGCGAGCGCGGCCAGGCGCGAGACGCGGGCGTGATCGGCGTGGGTCAGTGATGCAAGCATGCGGCGTCGGTGAAAAAGCCCGCCGCAGACTTTAGCAGCAAGCCGTCAGGAACGCTTGAACAGATTGCCGAGGCGGCGGAAGAATCCCTGCTTTTTCTTCTGTGCGGGGGGCGGCGTCGAAGAAACCGGCGTGGTCGACACCGGCTGGTGGCCGCGCGGACGCTTCTCCTGCACGGCTCCATTGCCTTCGCGATTGCGCAGGGAAGCGTCCCCGCCCTCGCCGCGGCCGCGTCCACGGCCGCCGCGACGACGGCGCTTGCGCGCCGGATCGGATGCACCGTTCGCGGCTTCACGGTGCGTGGGTGCGGCAGTCGCGGGCGCCGGCATCGGAATCGCGGGTGCCGGCTTGGCAGGTTTGTGCGCATGTTCGCGCGGGCCATCGCGGCGCGGGCGACGCCCATCGCCTTGGCGCGCGCGCGGCGCATGCGGCTTGCGCGCGGAAGTATCGATATTGGATTCGCCGTCGCTGCCGGCGGCGACGACCGGGCCGCGCGGCGGCGGAACCACGAGCAGTTCCGGCTCCACGCGCGCGACCGGAATCTTCTGGCCGATGTAGGCTTCGATGTCGGGCAGGCCCTGCGCATACATGTCGCAGGCGAAGCTGATCGCGTCGCCTTCCGCTCCAAGCCGGGCCGTACGGCCGATGCGATGCACGTAGTCTTCCGCGTCCATCGGCAGGTCGTAGTTGATCACGTGGGTGACGTCGGGAATGTGCAGGCCGCGCGCGGCGACGTCGGTGGCGATGAGGATCTCGATCTCGCCGCGCTGGAATTTGCCGAGCAGGCTCTGGCGCTTCTTCTGCGGCACGTCGCCGGACAGCATGCCGACGCGGAAGCCCTGCCGTTCCAGGCGCCGCGCGACTTTTTCTGCCGCGACTTTCATGTTGACGAAGACCATGCTGCGGTGCGCGTCGATGCGCGAGAGCAGGTTTATGAGCAACGGCAGCTTTTCCTCGCTGGCCGGGAAATAAATCACCTGGCGCACGCGGTCGGCGGTAATGTTGTCGGTTTCGACGGTGAGCTTCTGCGCCTCGTTCATGTGTTCGTAGGCGAGTTCGAGCACGCGGTGCGACAGCGTCGCCGAGAACAGCATGCACTGGCGGCGCGTGCGCTCGGGCAGGCGACGCAGGATGAAGCGCACGTCCTTGATGAAGCCGAGGTCGAACATGCGGTCGGCCTCGTCAATCACCATGATCTCGACTGCGGCGAGCGAGAACACGTGCTGCTTGTAGTAGTCGAGCAGCCGGCCCGGGGTCGCGATGATGATGTCGACTCCACCGCGCAACTGTTCGCGCTGCTTGTCGTAGTCGACGCCGCCGTAGATCAGCGCGGATTTCAGGCCGGTGTCGCGGCCGAGGTTCCTGAAATCCTTGTCGATCTGGATCGCCAGTTCCCGCGTCGGCGCGATGATCAGCGCGCGCGGATCGGCCGCAGTACGTTCCGCAAACGCCGGGCGCGTGAGCAGGCGCTGCATCACGGCAACGAGGAAGGCGCCGGTCTTGCCGGTGCCGGTCTGCGCCTGCCCGGCGACGTCGCGGCCGGCCAACGCCAGCGGCAGGGTCAGCGCCTGAATCGGCGTGCAACGGGTGAAGCCCGAGGCGTGGAGGCCGGAAAGCAGGTTGGGGTGCAGCTCGAAGCTGTCGAAGAAGGTATCGGTGAGAGGTTGTTGCTCGGACATGAAAGCGATGGCCACTCCGGGCCGGTCTGATGCCGGTGCGCACCGGCTTGAATGATGGGGCGAATGGCCCAACTTGATCGGAACCGCCGCTTGGGTTCAAATGAAGCACCCGCCGGCCGGACCTGCGCGCGGCGATGCCGCGCAATCCATATAAGTATACCCCAAGCGCGGTCGCAACGCCGCCATCATCCCCAAACCTTTCGTGGAGAACACCGTGAGCACAGCCATTGCCCAGATCAGCGACGACCAATTCGAAGAGCAGGTGCTCAAGTCCAGCGAGCCTGTGCTGGTCGATTTCTGGGCCGAGTGGTGCGGCCCGTGCAAGATGATCGCGCCTATCCTCGACGAACTCGCGCAGAACTATTCGGGCAAGCTGAAGGTAGCCAAGATCAACATCGACCACAACCAGAAGACCCCGCGCAACTACAACGTGCGCGGCATCCCGACCCTGATGATCTTCAAGAACGGCAAGGTCGAGGCGACCCAGATCGGCGCAGTGAGCAAGACGCAGCTCACCCAGCTCATCGACAAGACGATTTGATCCCTTCCGGTCTCACCGGCCTTGTGTAATTCGCAAAATAAGCTAAAAATACAGTCCAGCCTGCGCTTGGCATGCGCGGGCAAATGATGTTAAGTTAACTCGGCCTGCCGGGCGTTCGCCCGGCCCGCCTTTCCCCGATTCTTCATTTCAAGCCCGTTCTCTACGGCGCTCCGCGAGACCAATCCGTGTCCGAACCCGATAACAAAGATCCCGGCGAAAGCCGTTCCAGCGATGCGCGTGGCGAATCCAAGCCGCGCGAAACCCCAGCTGCCGACAACGCGAACGTCGCGGCAAACCCGCCGGCCGGCGAAGGCGGTGGCGAGAACACGGCTGGCGGCGAACAGCGCCCGGCCGGTAACCGTCCGCAGGGCCGCCACGGCCGCAATCGCGGACGCGACCGCAACCGCGGCGGCGATCGCAACCAGCAGCGTTTCCAGCCGCCGCAGGACGAGGAATACGACGAATCAAGGAACGGCGGCGGCGACGGCCCGCTGATCGACCTGAACGAACTCAAGCGCAAACCCGCGCAGCAGTTGCTGGACCTGGCCGAGGAACTGGGCATTCAGGAAGGCGTCGCGCGCGCGCGCAAGCAAGATATCGTGTTCCTGATCCTGAAGGCGCACGCCCGCGCCGGCGGCGGCGTCAGCGTCGACGGCGTGCTCGAGATCCTGCAGGACGGCTTCGGCTTCCTGCGCGGCCCGGACGAGTCCTATCTCGCCGGCCCGGACGACATCTACGTATCGCCCTCGCAGATTCGCCGCTTCAATCTGCGCACCGGTGACTACATCACCGGGCGCGTGCGCAGTCCGAAGGAAGGCGAGCGCTACTTCGCCCTGCTGCGCGTGGACACGATCAACGGCGAGCCGCCGGAAGCGTCCAAGAACAAGATCCTGTTCGAGAACCTGACGCCGCTCTTCCCGCGCCGGATGTTCCATCTGGAGCGCGGCAACGGCTCCACCGAAGACATCACCGGCCGCATTCTGGATTTGATCGCGCCGGTCGGATGCGGCCAGCGCGGCATGATCGTGTCGCAGCCCAAGGCCGGCAAGACCATGATGCTGCAGAACGTCGCGCAGGCTCTGGTGCACAACTACCCCGACGTGCACCTGATCATCCTGCTCATCGACGAGCGCCCGGAGGAAGTCACCGAAATGCAGCGCAGCGTGCGCGCCGAGGTGATCTCGTCCACGTTCGACGAGCCGGCGGTGCGCCATGTGCAGGTCGCCGAGATGGTGATCGAGCGCGCCAAGCGCCTGGTCGAGCACAAGAAGGACGTGGTCATCCTGCTCGACTCGATCACGCGCCTCGCGCGCGCCTACAACACCGTGGTGCCGTCCAGCGGCAAGGTACTGACCGGCGGCGTGGACGCGAACGCCCTGCAGCGTCCGAAGCGCTTTTTCGGTGCCGCACGCAACGTCGAGGAAGGCGGCTCGCTCACGATTCTCGCCACCGCCCTGGTCGAAACCGGCTCGAAGATGGACGAGGTGATCTACGAGGAATTCAAGGGCACCGGCAACATGGAAGTGCACCTTGACCGGCGCATTGCCGAGAAGCGCGTCTACCCCGCGATCAACATCAACCGTTCCGGCACGCGCCGCGAGGACCTGTTGATCGAACCTGACATGCTGCAGAAGATCTGGATCCTGCGCAAACTGCTGCACCCGATGGACGAACTCGCCGCGATCGAATTCATGCTCGACAAGATGAAGAACACCAAGTCGAACGACGAGTTCTTCAATGCAATGAAGCGGTGACTTGGATAGGTGCAGCCATGGATGGCTGCTTCGTGAACTTCGCGGTCCAGGACGAACGCAAGAAAAGCCGGCCCAAAAGCCGGCTTTTTTCGTTGCCCCGGCGGCGCGATAACATTGTCCGCACAACTACCCCGCACTGCAACGTGACTCGCTCTCCCGCCCACGTATAGTTTCCCCTACTTTTAGGGGCCATCGAGCGTAGTTTGCCGCTCCGCGTGGGGCGTGGGCGGCGGCGTGCCGAAGAGCACGTTTTCGATAATCCGATTCCAGCCATTTTCCCGGGAGAAGTTCATGCGTTTTTGCTTACTCGCACTTTGCGTCTGCGGCGCCCTCGCCGCGTCGTCTGCTTCCGCCAATAGCCTCAATGCCGGCCCGAATGCCGAACTCGTGCCGACCGGCAAGGGCTACGGCATCGAGGGCCACAGCCAGGCCAACGGCTTTGCCAAGCCCGGCGGCGGCGGTGGCGGCAACACCAGCAACGGCATCAACTACCACGGTGGCCCGCTGATCCTCAACACGGTCAACGTCCACTTCATCTGGTACGGGCAGTCGAACTGGCCGAACAGCACGCAGAGCAACATCCTCACGAATCTTGCCCAGAGCCTGGGCGGTTCGAACTACTTCAACATCAACACGACGTATTACGACGGCAACAACACCCACGTCAGCAACTCCGTCAATTATTCGGGCGCCACGAGCCATGCCGAAACCTACGGCACCTCGCTGTCCGACGCGCAGATCCAGCAGGTCGTGGCCGACACGAATCCGACCGACACGAACGGCGTGTATTTCGTGCTGACCGGCCCGGACGTCACCGCCAGCTCGGGCTTCTGCTCGCAGTACTGCGGCTGGCACACGCACGCCTCGATCCTGGGCCAGGACATCAAGTACGCCTTCGTCGGCGACGCCGCGGCACAGTGCCCGTCGAGCTGCATGGCGCAAACCACCAGCCCGAACGGCGACGCCGGCGCGGACGGCATGGCCAGCGTGCTCGCGCATGAACTCGAGGAAGCCACCACCGATCCGGACCTGAACGCGTGGTACGACCGCCGCGGCTACGAGAACGCGGACAAGTGCGCGTGGAAGTTCGGCACCGAAAGCACGGCCTCGAACGGCTCGAAGTACAACGTCATGCTCGGCGGGATGAATTACCTGATCCAGCAGAACTGGGTCAACGCCAGCGGCGGCTATTGCTCGATGTCGTACTGATATCCCGGTTCACGCACGTACCGGCGGCGGCGCGATCGCAGGATCGCGCCGCTTTTTGTTTCGCGCTAAACTGATCATATGAAACGTCCGTTCGCCATCCTTCTTCTTGGTTTTGCCGTAACCGGCCTAGCGCAGCAGCCCGGCCGGGTCATGACGCTCACACGCACGGTGACGCTGTTCTCCGGCCTGGAAAACACGCTGGACGATGCCCTGCGCGCGCACGATACCGCGGCACTCGCAAGGCTCGTCGCGCCGACGTTCGAAGTGCGCAGCGCCGCGATGCCGGGCACGCCGACGCCGCGCGCCGACTGGCTGGCCGCTGCCTTGCCGCCGAAGCCGGCGCTCAGCCAGATGGCAGTGCACGATTACGGCGAAGTGGCGGTGGTCAGTTTCCTCGACGCCGCACGCCACGCCTTCGTCGTCGACGTCTGGAAGAAGGCCGCCGGCGATTACGTGCTTTCCGTGCGCTACACGAGCGGTGCCGCGGGCGCGGCGCAGACGCGGCCGGAAAACCCCGCGAAATAACCGGTCAATACGCCGCGCGCCGGCGCAGGTTCGGCAGGAACACCGCCAGCAACCCGATCGCCGGCAACCACGCGCACAGGCCGTAGACGTACTCGATGCCGCGTGCATCGGCGAGTTCGCCGAGCAAGGCCGCACCGAGGCCGCCCATGCCGAAGGCAAACCCGAAGAACAGCCCCGCGATCATGCCGACCTTGCCGGGCAGCAGTTCCTGCGCGTAGACCAGAATCGCCGAGAACGCGCTCGACAGGATCAGGCCGATCACCACGCTGAGCACGACCGTCCAGAATAGATCCACGTGCGGCAGGGCCAGGGTGAACGGCAGCACGCCCAGGATCGAGGCCCAGATCACGTACTTGCGCCCGATGCGGTCGCCGACCGGACCGCCGATCAGGGTGCCGAGCGCGACCGCGCCGAGGAACACGAACAAGTATATTTGCGAACCCTGCACCGAAACGTGGAAACGTTCGATCAAGTAGAACGTGTAGTAACTGTACAGGCTGGCAAGATAGAAATACTTGGAAAAGATCAGCGCGAGCAGCACCGCGATCGCGCGCCGCACCTGTCCGCGCGGCAGGCCGTGCGCGACTTCGTGCACCGGCGCCTGCGCGCGTGCGCGCATGTGATTGCGGTACCAGCGACCGACGCGCACGAGCAGCACGATCGCGGTCAAGGCGGCGATGGAAAACCAAGCGATGCTGTGCTGGCCGTAAGGCAGCACGATGAAGGCGGCGAGCAACGGTCCCGTCGCCGAACCCAGGTTGCCGCCGACCTGGAAGACCGACTGCGCGAAACCGTGGCGTCCGCCCGAGGCCAGGCGCGCGATGCGCGAGGATTCCGGATGGAACACCGACGAGCCGGTGCCGACGAGTCCCGCGGCGAGCAGCAGCACCGCGAAATTCGTCGCCAGCGCGAGCAGCAGCAGACCCGACAACGTGAAACCCATGCCGATCGCCAGCGAATACGGCGTCGGCCGGCGGTCCGTGTACCAGCCCACCAGTGGTTGCAGCAGCGACGCGGTGATCTGGTAGGTGAGCGTGAGCAGGCCGATCTGGCCGAAATCCAGCGCGTAGCGCGTCTTCAGCAACGGATAGATCGCCGGCAGCAGCGACTGGATCAGGTCGTTGAGGAAATGGCAAAAGCTGACGGCGCCGAGCACCGTCAACACCGTGTTGGCGCCGCCACGCAACGCGGCTTGGGTCGCGCTCATCGAAGGAACCCGGCAAACGAGGCGGCGATTATCGCAGGAAACGCCGCCGCGCCACGAAGTCAGGAAACCTCCGGTGCACCTTCGGCACTGAGCTGCTTGCGCCATTGCGCGAGCGCGGCGCGCGTGCGCGCTCGGCCGAGTTCGATCAGCTCGTCGGCGCGGTGGAATTCGTAGAATGCACCGGCGTTGCGCGGAATCGTGACGACCAGGTCCGGCGGCTGCGCGGCGAGCTTGAAGCGCGTGAGCGTGGCCTGCACCGCATCCAGCGAGCGCGCGAAGGTTTCGAGCATGCCCGGATCGGTGTTCGCATCCGGCGTCGCCGCGGAATCGGCGTCGTCCGGCGCGGCATTGAGATCCACGGCGATGGTGCAGTCGGTCAGGTCGCGCAGGGTCGGCGTGATCGGCACCGGATTGAGCAGGCCGCCGTCGACCAGGACGCGGCCCTCGTAATGATGCGGGCGAAGCACGGTGGGAATCGCGATCGAAGCGCGGATCGCATCGAACAGCGGCCCGTGCGTGAACCACACCTCGCGCTGCGCGAACAGGTCAACCGCCACTGCCGTGTAAGGGATCGGCAGGTCCTCGATCATCACCTCGCCGATCAGCTCGCGCAGGCGGCCGATGATGCGGTCGCCCTTGATCAGGCCGCCGCGGAACGTCCAGTCGAGCAGGCGCAGCACATCGAAGCGTTGCAGGCCGCGCACCCAGTCGCGATAGGTATCGAGCTTGCCGGCCGCGTAGATGCCGCCGATCAGCGCGCCCATCGAGGCGCCGGCGACGCTGCGGATATCGAAACCCTGTACGAGCAGTTCCTCGATCGCGCCGATGTGCGCGTAGCCGCGCGCGCCGCCGGAGCCGAGCACGAGGGAGACGGTCTTCGTACCGGCGTTCATTGGTAGGCGCCCAGCGCCAGCCCGAGCATGATCTTCATTTCCTCGCGCAAGCTGACTGGCGCAATCACTTCCGCGTCGGGACCATAGCGCAGCACATCCATCAGCAATTCGCGCGAGTTCGAGTACGGCACCTTCAGTTCATAGCGGCCATCGGGCAGGCGCACGCCCTGCTGCTGCGAATGCCAGTGTTCATCGGCGACCCAGCGCGCGGCGTGCGCGGAAAAGCGAAGCGTCGCGGTGGCCCTCGGCGCACCGGAGAAAATGCCGTAGCTGGATGCCAGGTGCGCATTCAACTCCGCCTCGCCGCGATCCTCGGCTGCCTCCTCGAGCACGGCAGCGCGGCCGATGCGATCGAGCGCGAAGCTGCGCAGCGCGTCGCGGCCATGATCCCAGGCGTCCAGGTACCAGTTGTCGCGGTAGTGGGTCAGGCGTTGCGGCGAGACCGTGCGCGTGGTCGCCTCGTTCGTCGAGCGCGCGCGGTAGTCGAACTTCAGGCGCCGGCGTTCGAGCACCGCGCCGGCGACGTGGCGGAACGCGGCCTCGTCCACGCGCCGCGTGCCCGAGCCGATCACGCGGATGCGCTCGACCGGAAAGCTCTTGCCGTCGGTCTGGTTCGACAGCAGGCGGTCGATGCGCGAGCGCAGTGGCGCCAGCGCGCTGGCGAGGATGCCGGGTCCGGTGCGACCGACCAGCTCGTTGAGCGCGAGCAGGGCCTGCAATTCCTCGCTGGTCAGCCACAGCCCCGGCAGCTCGAAGCGCTCGGCTTCGTCCGTGGCGTAATGGAACGCGGCCTCGTCGCCCTCGCTGTCGATCGGCGCGCCGAGCGCATCGCGCAAAAAGGCGATGTCGCGGTACGCGGTCGCGCGCGAGCAGCCGAGCTCGTCCATCAGCCGCGCCAGCGGCACCGGATAGCGCGAGGATTTCAGGATGCGGTGGAGGGTGAGGATGCGCTCGTATCTGTCCATGGGCCAATGGTAAGCCATGCGCGGTGCCGCACGGCGCATCCGTTAGAATGGGCGCACGAAGTATCCGGATGCGGACATGAGCGAGGCAAACACGGCGGCGGTCGCGACATTCGCCCGGCGGGAGGCGGCCGCATGACCGTCCAGGCTTGGGCCGTCGCCGCCATCGTGATTGGCGCGATGGCGCTGTTCGTCAGCGAAAGGCTGCGCTACGACGTCGTCGGCCTGCTCGTGCTCGCCGCCCTGCTCGTGTCGGGCATCCTCACCCCGGCGGAAGGCCTGTCCGGCTTCAGCAACGAAGCGACCGTCGTCGTCGCGGCGATGTTCGCACTCAACGCCGGTCTGGTCGGCACCGGCGCGCTGGATCCGCTGATCCGCGCGCTGGCGCGCATCCGGCAACCGTGGCTACTGACCCTGGCGATCCTCGTCATCGTCTGCTTCCTCGGCGCGTTCGTGAAAAACACGGCGCTGGTGGCGACCTTTTTGCCGGTGACGCTGAGCGTGTGCGCGCGCGCCCGCACTTCGCCGGCGCGCGTGCTCATACCGATGTCGTACGCGGCACAGATGGGCGGCGTGTGCACCCTGCTCGGCACCTCGTCGAACCTGCTTACCAACAGCCTGGCCGTGCAGCACGGCATGGCCGAATTCGGCGTGTTCGATTTCACGAAGCTGGGCGCGCTGCTCGCCGTCGCCGGCATCGTCTACCTGATGCTGCTCGGGCGCTGGCTGCTGCCGCGCCACATCGACACCGAGGATTCGGAAAACCTGGAGCTCGGCAAGTTCGTGACCGAATTGCGCGTGCTCGCCGACTCGCCGCTGATCGGCGGCTCCGTCGCCGCGGCCAAGCTCGGCGAACGCTTCGGCGTGTACGTGCTGGAACTGCTGCGCGGCGACGAGCACCAGTGGGCCCCGCGCGAACAGGAGTTGCGCGAAGGCGACGTGCTGCTCGCGCGCGGCGACTGGCAGCGCCTGGAAGAGTTCAGGCAGAAGCTCAAGCTGGAAATTGCGCCGGTGCTCGACCTGCCTGAACCCGCGCAAGCCGGCCCCCGCGTGCTGATCGAGGCGCTGGTCGCACCCGGTGCGCGCGTCATCGGCGATACGGTCGAGGACATCGATTTCCGCTGGACCTACAACGCCGCGGTGCTCGCCGTGCAACGGCGCAGCCGCATCCTGCGCGAGCAGCTCAAGCACACGCGCCTGGAAGTCGGCGACATCCTGCTGCTGCTCGTCGACGAACCGGCCCTGCGCCAGTTGCGCCGCGAATCGGGACTGGTCGTGCTCAGCGAACGCGGCGATAGGCGCGCCTCGCGGCGCAAGGCGCCGCTTGCGATCGGCATCCTCGTCGCGGTCGTCGCCATCGCTGGACTCGGCATCCTGCCCATCGTCGTCAGCGCCCTTGTCGGCTGCGCGGCGATGGCCCTGACCGGCTGCTTTTCCTTCGAGGACGTGTACGAGGCGATGGACTGGAAGGTCGTCATCCTGCTCGGCGCGATTCTTCCGCTCGGCATCGCGCTGGAAAAGACCGGGCTCGCGCACGAGGTCGTCGGGGCCGGCATGCATCTGGTCGGTCAGCACGGTCCGCTGGCGGTACTGCTGATGGTGTACCTGCTCACCGCCCTGCTCACGGAGATGATGGGCCACAACCCGTCGGTGGTGCTGATGGTGCCGATCGCGATTTCCATCTCCCACGTCCTGCAGGTGAGCCCGACCCCGTTCGTGATCTGCGTCGCGTTCGCCGCCGCGACATCGTTCGCAACGCCGGTCGGCTATCCGACCAACACCATGGTCTACGCGGCGGGCAGTTATCGCTTCACCGATTTCATGAAAGTCGGCGTTCCCCTGATCGCATTGTTCTGCGCGCTGTCGATGTGGTTGATCCCGCAGTTCTGGCCGTTCCATTCCTGAACGCGCGTTGATGACGATGCTGCCGCCACCCGCACCGCGATGGTTGCAGTACTGCCTGAAAATCCGCACAAGATGAAAAAGTGGATTTTTCCACATCACCCTTGTTGCGCTAGATGGACAAGGTTCTTTCGCCGTAGCAGAATCCCGAGCTATCGCGGTCAACAGGTAGCGACCATGCGCAAGACACTATCCGTTCTGATTCTTGGCGTTGCCTACATTAACGCACCCGCCCAGACCATCACGAACTTGCTGCCCAATGGCGATTTCAGTTATATCAACCAGCTGATCGGCTGGACCAACCTCGGTCCAGGGAGCATGGTATTCAACGGCGGTATCGATGCGACAGGCGGAAGCGCTTCGGGATCAATGTCTCTGATCAGTCCACAAGTGCCGATAGTCGCCCCCCCGTTGTTCACCGCCGGAACGGCTAAATCGAGCTGTTTCGCAGTATCGCCGGGCGGGCCGTACAGCCTGGGTGGTCACGTCCAAGGGGGTGCGGAGTTTGGTGCCGCAGACGCTGCATTTTCCTGCACGACCTATCCGACAACGGACTGCAGCGGAAACAGCGTGGATGACCTGCCGCCAAGCGTAGCTCCTGCGGCATTCGGGTCTTCCAGTTTTTCCTCGCTGCAAACGGTCAGCGGGAATTTGGACGCGAGCGCCAGATCGGCTAACTGCAGCGCGAAACTGGAAATCGGGTACAGCGATGGCTCTGTTTTTGCCACCGCGAATTTTGATGATTTGTTTTTCGTTTCAACGCCACCGCCTCCATCCACCATTGCGCTCGACGGCTATCTGAGCGGCTCCTGGTACGACCCCTCGCAAAGCGGCCAAGGTTTCGACCTGGACTTCACCGATCAGCAAAATCAGTTGGTGGCATATTGGTTCAGCTTCACGCCGGATGGCAAAAGCCCGATGTGGCTTTATGCACAAGGCACCTACGATTCCTCGTCGAACAGCGTAACCATACCGGCGGCGATCGTTTCCGGCACCCGCTTCTCGCCGAATTTCAATCCCGCCGATGTGCAGCGCACGCTTTGGGGCACGCTTACCTTCACGTTCAGCGATTGCAACAACGGCAACGTAAGCTGGAATTCGACCGTCCCCGGCTACGGCAGCGGCTCGTTCCCGATCGTACGGCTCACGCGGATCAAGGGCGCGGCCTGTCCGCAATAAGCACCGATGCGGATGCCGGCGTGAATCCCGCCTTTTTCGCCACCTTCTTCACCGTCTCCTCTGGATGCGGTCACGGATTGCTGTTCCTGCTCAGCGGCATAGTTTGGTTGCTTGCCGAGCATGAACTGTTCCGTGTACGGCGGCGTCGGGCCGGCGCACGACCAGCACGCGCCTGAACCGGGTTTGTACGCACTGCGCACAAGTCCTCAATTTTGCGTCGCGGCGCGCTTACAATGCGTGCCCGCCGCATTGTCCGCGGCGCGTTCCCCCACAGAACAAGGAATTCCTCATGAAGACGACGTTGCTCGCATCCGCCGTATTGTTCGCGCTGCCCTTGGTCACACTGGCCGCCGATCCGCCGCCGATGGGCTGGTCCGGCAGCGGCGAGGCCGGCCTGTCCATCGCCAGCGGCAACACCAAGTCGCAGAACCTGAATGCCAAGCTCGACATCAAGTTCAACGACGAACAGTGGAAGGACGATTTTTATCTCACCGCGCTGCGCAACAAGGCGAACGTGGCCAGCGCCACCGGCAACAATTACGACCTGACCGCGAACCGCTACGAAGCCGGCGCCTCGCTCGGCTACAAGCTCGATGAGCGCAGCTACGTCGTCGGCGCGGCGCGCTACGAGCACGACCAGTTCTCCCCGTACCGCTACCAGTACATCGTGTCGATCGGCTACGGCTACCAGATCCTGAAAAACGCCAGCGACGAGCTCGCCGTGGAAATCGGCCCGGGCTACAAGGTGGTACAGCCGGCGTCGTACACCCTGCTGCCGGTCGACCCGCAATCGCCGCCAATCAAGGTCACGCCGGATTCGGACAGCAACCTGGTCGCGCGCGGCAAGCTCGACTACAAGCACAACTTCAGCGACACCGTGGCCTTCGTCGACACCTTCGTGGTCGAGGCCGGCAGCGGCAACAAGTTCATGCAAAACGACGCGGGGCTGGCGGTGAAGATGAGCGACAAGCTGGCGCTCAAGGTCGGTTATCAGGTCCGCCACAATTCGCAGGTTGAAGCCGGATTCAAGAAAACGGACGGCCTGTTCACCACGAACCTCGTCTACAACTTCTAAAAACCTGCTGCGCTCGACATCTTGCACGCCGGCGGTGCTCGGACTGCGGAGGCAGGATGCCGGAGCGAACGGCGAAGCCGGCCCGGAGGGCGAGCCGCGGATGCGGCGAGTCATCCTCATTTACGTTCAAGTAAACTCCGGTTCCTGCGCTCCGGCGGCGCGCCTGATCCAATATAAGATCAGATCTTCGCTCGCGACGTTTTGAGTCAGGTTCTAGGTCCCGACAATGGCAGTACTTCGTATAGCAACACGGCAAAGCGCGCTCGCGCTGTGGCAGGCCGAGCACGTCGCCGCGCGTCTGCATGCCGCGCATCCCGGGCTGGGCGTCGAACTCGTGCCGATGACGACGCGCGGCGACAACATCCTGGATCGACCGCTCGCCGACATCGGTGGCAAGGGCCTGTTCCTCAAGGAGCTCGAGGTCGCGCTCGCGCAGCGCGAAGCCGACATCGCCGTGCATTCGTTCAAGGACGTGCCGATGCATCTGGACGACGGTTTTGCGATCGGCGCCGTGCTTGAACGCGCCGATCCGGCGGATGCTTTTGTCGCGGTGAATTCTGCGCACCTGGACGATTTGCCGCGCGGCGCGCGCGTCGGCACCTCATCGCTGCGCCGCCAGGCACAGCTTCGCGCGCGGCGCCCGGATTTGCACCTCGCGGACCTGCGCGGCAACGTCAATACGCGCCTGGCGAAACTCGACAAGGGCGATTACGACGCCATTGTGCTCGCCTGCGCGGGACTCGAACGCCTGGGTTTGGCGGGGCGCATCCGCAGCCGCCTCGAACCGCCGCACTGGCTGCCGGCCGCGGCGCAGGGAGCGATTGCCGTCGAATTGCGCGCCGGCGATGCGCGCACGCTGGATTTGCTCGCGCCCCTGCACGATGCCGACACCGCGCGTTGCGTCGCCGCCGAACGCGCACTGACGCGCCGCCTGGAAGGCAGCTGCCAGGTGCCGATCGCGGCGTTCTGCATCGAAACCGAAATCGGCCTGCATCTGTCCGGCCTGGTCGGCGATGCCGCCAGCGGCAAGCTCATCCGCGCCGAGGACGACGGGCAATCCGAAGCGCCTGATGCATTGGGTGAACGCGTCGCGCGCAAGCTGCTGGAGCTGGGCGCCGGTGAATTGCTGGGGCGATGACTACACTTCTCCCGTTGGCGCGAGAGGGCGGTGAAATAGTGTTCGAAACCGCCGAAAAACCGTCGCGAGCGATGACAGGTTGCACGCCGCCGGAGAGCAGGAACCGGAGTTTACTCGGATGTAAATGAGGATTCCGAGCACCGCCGGCGTGCAAGATGTCGAGCGCAGCAGGTTTTTAGAAGTTGTAGACGAGGTTCGTGGTGAACAGGCCGTCCGTTTTCTTGAATCCGGCTTCAACCTGCGAATTGTGGCGGACCTGATAACCGACC
>DATIVQ010000130.1:0-1548 GCA_035465735.1 Rudaea sp. | reverse complement strand
CGGATGGAGGCCAGGGTCGGAATCGAACCGGCGTACACGGCTTTGCAGGCCGCTGCATGACCACTCTGCCACCTGGCCATCCGTTTGGCTGCACAGCTTAGCGTGCATGCCATAAAAACAAAAACCTCGGAGCACCCGAGGTTTCATCGGCAAATGGATTTGCCGACGTCAGCCGGGCGCAGCCCGGTGGCGCGAGCGTGGCGCAGTTTGGCTGCGCCCGCGAGGCGAAAGCCGCGGCAGGATGCCCGAACTTTCGCCATGAAAATGGAGCGGGAAACGAGACTCGAACTCGCGACCCCGACCTTGGCAAGGTCGTGCTCTACCAACTGAGCTATTCCCGCGCGAGGACGCGCATTATACGGGTTGGCGCGCAGATGGCAACAGCATCACGCGTGCGGGCCTTCTCCGCGCATGGCCGGCCAGGCCGCGCGCAGATAGTCGAAACCGGACCAGATCGTCAGCGCAGCTGCGACGACGAGCAAGGCTTCGCCGACATGGAAGAGTTTGAATCCGGGCGACTCGTGCTGGTACAGCAAGACCACGATGGCAACGATCTGCATCACGGTCTTGAGCTTACCGAGCAACGCCACCTTGACCAGGCCGCGCGCGCCGATTTCCGCCATCCATTCGCGCAGCGCGGAAATCGCGATCTCGCGACCAACGATTATTGCGCTGACCACGGCGAGCAGCGGCGTGGGGTTTTCCTGCACGAGCAGGAACAGGGTCACCGCGACCATGAGCTTGTCGGCGACCGGATCGAGAAATGCACCGAAGCGCGAGTACTGGTTGAGGCGCCGGGCGATGTAACCGTCCAGCCAATCGGTCAATGCCGCCGCGAGAAAGATTATCGCTGCGGCGATGTTGGCCCCGCGGAATCCGGCATAGAACACCGCCACCATCACCGGCAGCAGCGCGATGCGGAACAGAGTGAGGATGGTCGGCCATGTCAGCTGCATGCGTGCGAGTGTGCCACGTCTGTGTTCAGCCGTGGAAAGCAGCGTAGATTTTCGCGGCCAGTTCGCGGCTGACGCCATTGACCTGGGCCAGTTCGTCGGCACCCGCGGCGGCGATGCCGCCGATGCCGCCGAAATGCTTGAGCAGCGCCGAACGCCGCTTGGCGCCGACACCGGCGATTTCCTCCAGCCGGCTCTTTTCGCGCGCCTTCTCGCGGCGCTGGCGATGCCCGGTGATGGCGAAGCGATGCGCCTCGTCACGGATCGCGTCCAGCAGGTGCAGTGCGGGCGACTCCGGTCCCGGCCAAAGGATCCTGCCGTTATCGCCGCGGATCAGGCTTTCGTGCCCGGCCCGCCGCTCCGGCCCCTTGGCGATGCCCAGGACCAGCACCCCGCTCACGCCCAGATCGGCCAAGACCTCCAGCGCCTGCGCGACCTGACCCTTGCCACCATCGATCAGCAGGATATCCGGCAACACGCCCTCGCCCGCCTGCAGGCGCTTGTAGCGACGTTCCAGTGCCTGACGCATGGCCGCGTAGTCGTCGCCGGGTTCGATGCCGGAAATGTTGAAGCGCCGGTACGCCGATTTGATTGC
>DATIVQ010000129.1:0-10634 GCA_035465735.1 Rudaea sp. | reverse complement strand
GGCGGCACGCACGTGGCGCGCACCGGAGACATCGGCCTGTTCAAGATCGTTGCCGAATCTGGCGTCGCTGCGGGCATTCGTCGCATCGAGGCGCTGACCGGCGCGGGCGCGCTGGCTTTCGTTGCCGACGAGGAAAGTCGGCTGGGCGAAGTCGCGCATCTGCTGTCCGCGGGCGGCGGCGACGCGATCGAAAAGCTGCGCCAGGTTCTGGACCGGCAAAGAAAACTCGAACGCGAGCTTGAAGCGATCAAGGCCAAGGCGGCAAGCGCGGCGGCGGGGGACCTGGCGGCGTCCGCACAGGACGTTTCCGGCATCAAGGTAATCGCCGCCAGGCTCGATGGTGCGGACGCGAAAACCCTGCGCGACAGCGTGGACACGTTCAAACAGAAACTCGGCGACTGCGTCGTGCTGCTGGCGGGTGGCGCGGACGGCAAAATCGCGCTGGTCGCCGGTGTGAACGGCAAGGCGCTGGGCCGGATCAAGGCCGGCGAACTGGTTGCGCACGTCGCCGGTCAAATCGGCGGCAAGGGCGGCGGCCGGGCCGACATGGCTCAGGGCGGCGGCGAGGATACGCCGAAACTCGCCACGGCCCTGGCCGAGGTAGTGGCGTGGGTCGGCGCACGTCTTGCATGAGGCTCTGATAGGATGCGACGGCAGCAAGCGCCAGCGCGTCCATGACTAGGGTCACTGGCGCGGATCGCGCGTTCGGTTATCCTCGACGCGTGCAGTGCTGGTGCAATGGACAATGGACAGGCGCCGGGGGACGGCGCGAACCTGAAGGAGATTCGTCATGTTGATATTGACGCGCAGGGTAGGCGAGACATTGATGATCGGCGATGCCGTCAGCGTGACGGTGCTTGGCGTCAAGGGCAACCAGGTGCGTATCGGTATCAATGCGCCCAAGGATGTGGCCGTGCATCGCGAGGAAATTTATCAGCGCATCAAGCGCGAACACGATGTGCCGGGTGGTGAAACGCCTCCCGCTGCCGAAGGTTGAGCTTTACCGCGGACGGGCTAGCCGTTATCCTTCGCGCCCTTGACGGAGAGGTGCCCGAGAGGCCGAAGGGGCTCCCCTGCTAAGGGAGTATAGGGTCAAAAGCTCTATCGAGGGTTCGAATCCCTCCCTCTCCGCCAGTTCAGTCCCGGGGTGACACCCTGCGTGATTGCCCAGCAGTGGTTTGCGGCGACCGATGAATTGGGACGGGGCGTTTCGCGTGCGATTTTCGATATTCCAGCGGCGACTCGATTCTGCTCCGGCCGCTAGCGGCTCCGACATCCTGGCCAGCCGTGCAGCCATCACACGCTTCCTGTTCTTGCGCGACGAACCGCAGCCGGTGGATTTTGCCTTTGTCCTGGGCAGCCCCACATTGTCCAGCGTGGAACCGGCGATTGCGCTGTACAAGCAAGGGTTGACGCGCAAGATCGTGATTTCCGGAAAAGGACCGGCGCAGGCGCGAGCGGATGCGCCGCCGGAGGCGCTGATGTATCGCGATCATGCCGTGCGCAGCGGCGTTGCCGCGGACGATGTGCTCACCGAAGACCGCGCCGCCAACACGCTGGAGAACTTTCGCTTCAGCCGGGCGCTGATCGAGCGGCATCTGGGTTGGGAGAATGTTCGCGCGGTATCCATATCGGCAAAACCCTTTCACATGCGCCGCGCCCTGATGACGGCAAGGGCGCAGTGGCCAGCGCATCTGAAACTCGTCATGCTGCCGTCGGACGCCGCGGACGATCCGCCGGCAAGCACCTGGTGGCAAACGCCGGACGGTCGGAATTTCGTTCTGAATGAACTACGCGCAATCGGCACCTACGGTTTGCAAGGCGATCTCGGCGGATTCTAGCCGCCCGGATCCTGGCCCGCGCACCCACCTGATCGGCATTGGTGGGGCGGGCATGGCGGCGCTCGCCACTTGCCTGGCCGAGATTGGCCATGCCGTATCCGGCAGCGATCTGCGTTCGACGGAAACGACACGGAAACTGGCCGCGCGCGGCGTTCGCGTGGTCGCGAACCACGTCCCGGACAACGTCGCCGGCGCCGACCTTGTCGTGGTCAGCGACGCGGTCCCAACCGGCAACCTGGAGTTGAAGGAAGCCAATATCCGCATGATTCCCGTCGTGCGCCGGGCGCAAATGCTGGATCGAATCTGTCAGTCGAAGTTCGCGGCGATGGTTTCCGGATCCCACGGCAAGTCGAGCATTACCGCGATGCTGGCAACGGTTCTCGACAGTGCGGGCGCCGAGCCGAGCTTTGCGCTGGGCGCCGACATCCCGGCGCTCGCGGGAGAACGTGCGCGGATCGGAAGCGGCGCGCATTTCGTCGTCGAGGCCTGCGAGGCATTCGGGAATCTTGCCAGCTACAACCCGGGTTTGTCGGTCATCGCCAATATCGACGGCGAGCACAGCGCGCATTACGGCGGCCAGGAACGCCTCGATGCCGCGTTTGCCGATTTCGCCAATCGCGCGCCCGGCGGGGCCGTGGTCAACGGCGACGACCCGGGCGTGCGGCGGATTTTCGACCGACTGACCCATCCGATTACATTTGGCTTGGATCCGGTCAATACGTTTTCCGCAGCGCACGTGCAGATCGATGCGCAGGGCGCCGCGTTCGAAGTAGTGCGCGCGGGACTCCGCCTAGGCTGCGTTCGTCTTGCCGTTGGCGGCCGGCACATGGTGTTGAACGCGCTCGCCTGCGTTGCCGCCGGCATGGCGTTGGGAATCGGATTCGGGGCGATAGCGGCCGGATTGCGACGCTACACCGGTATTCATCGGCGCTGGCAGGTTCACGACACCGGCGGCGGCCCCGGGCTCATCGACGATTTCGCCCATCATCCGACGGAGTTGGAGGCGCTGATCGATACGGCGCGAACCACGCTGCCGGGGGATCGACGCCTGGTGATCGCGTTTCAACCGCAACTGTATTCGCGCACCAAGGCGCTGTTGAACGACTTTGGCCGGGTGCTGGCGAGGTTCGACGCGGCCTGGGTGCTGGATATCGACGGCGCGGGAGAAACCGATTCCGGCGAGATCTCGAGCGCCGATCTCGTCGCGGCGATTCGCCGCCATGATGGCACGGCGACGGGCGTGGGAAACGCCGCCGCGCTGCTGCGGCGCATACCGCAATGCCTGAGATCCGGCGATACGCTGATCACAGCGGGGGCCGGTTCCATTGCGGGCGTGGTCGAACCCATTGCATGCGTTCTGCGCGACATGAATTCCGCGGACGTGGTGGCGGATGTCCCGGCGGCGCCAGCCGTCCGGGAATCCGGGCGCGCACATCGACGCGGCCTTGCGACGAGCACCGGCACGGTGCTGAATCTGTTCGCCATGCAGGTCGACAGCCAGCCGCAGGCGCCTGCCGTCAACGTGGACGGAGCGACGTTGTCGTACGGCCAACTCGATGCACAGGCCGAGGCGCTAGCCCGGCGCCTGTTGGCGCTGGGGCTGGCGTTGCAGGGCGTCGTCGGCGTGCATGCACCTTCGT
The DNA here is from genome assembly GCA_035465735.1 of Rudaea sp. Classification (GTDB taxonomy): domain Bacteria; phylum Pseudomonadota; class Gammaproteobacteria; order Xanthomonadales; family Rhodanobacteraceae; genus Rudaea. Next base: position 7,153 of record DATIVQ010000129.1, on the reverse strand, counting down.
CGATCGAACTGATCGTCGCCGTTCTGGCGATTGCCAAAGCCGGTGGAATCTATTTGCCGGTGGATCCGGGTCTGCCTGCCGGGCGCATGGGATTCATGCTCCGCGACGCGCAGGCCAGCTTTTTGCTGACTGCAGGCGGTGCGCCGCAGGATCAGGGCATGGAAGTCGCCGTGCTGCATTTCGACGAGCTCATGCGCGCGAGCGCAGACGCATCCGGATCGGCCGCTTCGGTAGCCATCGCTGGCGAACACACCGCTTACGTGTGCTACACCTCCGGCTCGACGGGGCGGCCCAAGGGGGTCGCCATTCGCCATAGTTGCCTCGCCAATTTTGCCGCGGCCGCCATCGGCAGATTCGCCGTGGCGCCCGGCACGCGTATGGCGCTCAATACCGCCATCGGCTTCGATGTTTCGCTCGGCGAAATCTGGATGACGCTGTGCGCCGGCGGCGAACTGTTCGCCACGGGGTCGGCCAAACCGCTGATCGGCGATGCGTTGCGCGACTTCGTGGATCGCAACCGGATTACCCACTTGGCGATTACGCCAACGGTGCTTTCCACCATGCCGACGGCGCGGCTTGCGTCGCTGCGCTGCGTGATCGCCGCGGGCGAGGCCTGTCCGCCGGCACTCGTCGCGCGATGGGCGCCGGGGCGACGATTTTTCAACGCCTACGGTCCCACGGAAGCCACCATCTACGCCAGCGTTGGCGAGTGCCATGCGCAGGGTGCGGTGAACATCGGAACGCCGCTCGCCCATGTCGCCCTGCGCATTCTCGACGGCGATCTGCGCGAAGTGGACGATGGCGCGGTCGGCGAGCTTTGCATCGGCGGCGCGGGCGTGGCCGCCGGTTATATCGCGTTGCCCGCCGAGACCGCTTCCAGATTCATCGCCTGGCACGGGCCGGTGGGGCGGATCGAGCGCCTGTACCGCAGCGGCGATCTCGTGCGCCGCAATGGCGATGGAAACTTGTGTTTTGTCGGGCGCTTGGACAGCCAGGTGAAGATCCTCGGCAGCCGCGTCGAACTGGAGGAGATCGAGCAGACGCTACTCGCAAGATTTCCGGCCCTGCTCGACGTCGCGGTGGCGTTCGACGCCGGCCGCGGCGGCAACGGCCGCCTGGTCTGCTTCGCGGTGACGCGCGAAGACGAGTTCGACTGGGAGACCGCGCGCGGCGATCTGGAAGACTGGTTGCCGGCATACATGGTCCCCGCCGACTTCGTGGTCGTCGAACGGATGAAAATCACGCCAAGCGGCAAGAAGGATCGCGCGGGTTTGCTGGCGGCGCATCCGCACGGCCAGGTCCGGCGCGGCGAATACATCGCACCGAGCAACGCCCTGGAAGCGCGCATCGCCGCAATCTGGAAGACTGTCCTCGACCTGGACACGGACGTTGGCGTCGATGAACGCTTCGATTGGCTCGGCGGCGACTCGCTCAAGGCCCTGCAGATCGTCATGGCGGTCGAGGAATCCTGCGATGTCGCGGTGTCGCCCGGATACTTCGGCGCCTTGTCGACGGTCGGCAGGATGGCGATCCAGTTGGCCGACCTGCTCTGGGACCGCGCCTCCCGCGCCCCGGAACCCTCGACGGGTTTTCGCGCGACGCGCGTTTACAAGGAACTGCGCAACATCACCGCGAATTGGGCCGGCGAGCGCGCCGACCCGGATGCGCTCATCGTTTCGGTCGGGGCCGGGCAGCCGGCATACCAGTTTCTGCTGTGCGTGCAGATCGAGAACGAGGTGCACGGCTTTGCCGCTGCGCTCGGCGACGACTTCCGCGTCCATGGCCTGCGCTCGGGCCATCTGGTCATGCAATACGACCCGGAATCATTGGACATGCTGTGTGCGCACTACGTCGAGGAAATCGAGCAGGCGCAGCTTCAGGGCAAGCTGCTGGTCGGCGGCATCTGCCAGGGCGCATTGGTCGCCATTCGGTTGGCGCGGATGTTGCGCGAACGCGGCCATGCGCTGGAACTGGTGGCTCTGATCGAACAGTCCAAGATCGCTCCGGTGGAGGGCGACGTCGCCTTCTATTTTTCCGAGGACAGCTTCGCCAACCCGTTCCGGCGGTTCGCCTGCGCGCGTTCGCGATTCGAAGCCGTTTACGGCAAGAACTACAGCCTGGACATCGTGCCCGGCGCCCACGGACACATTCACGAGGCGCCCCAAGTCCACATCCTGGCGCACAAGCTGCGTGCCCGATTGGGCGCTGGCCGTGCCGCTTCGTCGCTGCGCGAGGCATCTGGCCACAGTCCGGAATCCACGCCGCTGCCGCCCGGCCGGCGCCAGGCGAAAGCGGATATCGCCGCCGCAAAGCCGGTGCCCGAGCCGCATTCCGCGGAAATTGTCGATGCGGATGCCAAGCTCATCGAAGCCAGTGGTTTTCTCGATCCGGATTACTACTGGTCTCAGTTGAAGGACGGTTCGCCGAGCGGCCTGGCGGCAGCGCACTACGGGCGTTGGGGCTGGATGGCCGGGCTCGATCCTGGCCCGCGCTTCAGTACGCGCGGCTATCTCGAACGCAATTACGACGTCCGCGACGCCGGGGTAAATCCGCTCGCGCACTACCTGCGTTTTGGGGCGAGCGAAGGCCGCGGCGTGTGCGCGGTCAGCCAGGATTTGGAGGAGGTGAGGCTCGTCCAGGCGAGCGGTTTCCTCGACCCAGACTTCTACTCGGCCCAGCTGAAGGGCGTTGCGCTGACCGGCCCGGCGGCGGCGGCGCACTACGTACGCTGGGGCTGGCGCGACGGGCTCGATCCCGGTCCACATTTCAGCACGCTTGGCTATTTCGAGCGCTATCCCGACGTCCGCGATGGCGGCGCAAACCCGCTTTTGCACTATCTGCGTCATGGGATGGGCGAGGGGCGCTCCGCGTGGTCGGAAGCGGAGGTCGCGCGCTGGCAGGGCGGAATAAACGTGCATCGCGATGCCGCCGTTGCCGGGTTGCGCGAGCAACCGCGGTTCGCGCCGCGTTTGCGCCGCGGCGATCGCGTCGCCATTCACGCGCACTCGCGCGGTCATTTCGCGTTCCGTCAGTTTCAGAGGATGCTCGCGCAGGCCTTCGGCGCGATTGGCATCCAATGCATGCTGGAGACCGAAGCCAGCGGTCCCGTTGGGCCTGCTCCGGCCCTGCGCATCGTCGTCGCGCCGCACGATTTTTTCCATCTGCATCCGCTTCCGGATTCACGAAGCTTCGCCGATGCCGCGCTTTTCAACAGCGAACAGATGCCGTCGGTCTGGTTCAATCGCGCCTTGCCGCGCCTGATGGCGGCGCCGCTGGTTCTGGATATCCATTTCCAGACGGCCGCTTGTCTTGCCGAATTGGGTGCCAGGGCCGTATACCTGCCGTTGGGAATCGTGCCCGGGAACGAAATCTTCCGGCTGCTGCCGGACCTTTCCGCCGAACCGGCCGTGCGCGGCTTGCCCGACGACATGAAGCGCCCGATTGCGGCCTTGTCGAATCCATTGGCCGAGCGCGGCATCGACGTGCTGTTCGTCGGCTCGAACTCCGATCGGCGGACACGGTATTTCACCGAGCACAGCGCCTTCTTCGCCGTGAACCGCTGCTTCATTCGGCTCGTCGACGTGATTGGCCCGCTGGAGGAAACCCATCCGCGCGGCATTACGGCGCGGGCGTTTGCCGGGTTGGCGCAGCGCTCCAAGATATTGATGAACATCCATCATTTCGACGCGCCTTACTTCGAATGGCAGCGGCTGGTGCACTACGGATTCGCCCAGCGCTGCTGCGTCGTCACCGAACGTTGCAGCCGTCCGCCCGGCTTCGTGCCCGGCGTGCATTACCTCGAAGACGACAAGCACGCCTTGCCCGCGTTGATGGATTGGCTTCTGCACGATCCGGACGGGCAGGAAAAAATGGAGAAAGTCGGCCGCGCCGGCTACGAAATGGCCAGGGACTCGCTGCGACTGGACAGCGCGTTGCGGCGACTGTTTCGGCTCGACGAACCTGCGGATGCACCTTGACGGAAAATCGCATCGCCGGGATAATCGCGGGTTCCACGCGCCCGTAGCTCGGTTGGTCGAGACGCGAGCGCTTCGCGATGCCTTGAATTGCATCGCGTGCGAGCGGTGAGGAGGCAGGATGCCGACTGGACGAGGACCAAGGATGGTTGGTCGAATTTGCTTAACAATGCGCCCGTAGCTCAGTTGGATAGAGTACCAGGCTACGAACTTGGTGGTCGGGAGTTCGAATCTCTCCGGGCGCGCCATATCAGCGAAGGGTGCCGCGGCACCCTTCGGTTTATGCGAGGTGAAAATCGGTTTGACGATGGCGGATCGAACGATCGGGGTATAGCTCAGCCTGGTAGAGCGCCAGCTTTGGGAGCTGGATGTCGAGAGTTCGAATCCCTCTACCCCGACCAACCGTCTGCGTGGGTGGTGCGATAGACTTTATCGGTTGCGCCCGTAGCTCAACCGGATAGAGCACCGGCCTTCTAAGCCGGCGGTTGTGGGTTCGAGTCCCGCCGGGCGCGCCATCGGCAGGCAGCAACAAGAGGTTTTCGTTTTGCGGTGGGCGTAGCTCAGCTGGTTAGAGTACCGGATTGTGATTCCGGTTGTCGTGGGTTCGAATCCCATCGTCCACCCCAGTTGTGAGAAGGCGGGTGAGAACATGCACAGGAGGTGCAAATGCAGGCGCGCGTAGCGCGGCTGTGCAAACGTGGCGCGGCTTTGCCGCGACCGTTTGCTTGCAAGTCGCGGCAGGATGCCCGATCTTGCGCAAAGATGGGCCGTTAGCTCAGTTGGTAGAGCAGGAGACTCTTAATCTCTTGGTCCTAGGTTCGAGTCCTAGACGGCCCACCACTTTTTCCCGCGCGCACGATGCGCGACAATCCGCCGCTTGTATCCGGCCCCACGCGAAAGTGGCGGAACTGGTAGACGCACTGGATTTAGGTTCCAGCGGGGCAACCCGTGAGAGTTCGAGTCTCTCCTTTCGCACCAATGTATTGGACTGGCGCTTTGCAGTTGCGGAATCCGCCGGGCATCGAAGCGCCAATCGACAAACGAAGATTTTGAGGTCATGACCATGCAGGTTTCGGTAGAAAACGTCGGCAAGCTCGAACGCAAGCTGGTCGTGCGCCTCCCGGCGGACGCCTACGAATCCACGGTGCGTTCGCGCATCGCCGATGCGGGGCGCAATGTCCGCCTGAAGGGGTTCCGCCCCGGCAAGGTGCCGACCAAGGTGATCGAGCAGCGCTTCGGCGCGCAGATCCGCGGCGAAGCCATGTCGGAACTGGTGCGGACCAGTTTCCAGCAGGCGGTGAGCGAACAGAAGCTGCGCCCGGCGGCGTCGCCGGCGATTTCCACCAGCGGCGAGCCAGTCGATGGACAAATCGAATACACCGCCACGTTCGAAGTCTTGCCGGAAATCGGCAAACTTGACGTCGCTTCGCTGGCCATCACCAAGGCGACGGCGAGCGTGGGCGAATCCGACGTCGACGCCATGATCGAAACGCTGCGCCAGCAGCGCCGCGCGTGGGCTCCGGTCGAGCGCAGCGCGCAAGACGGCGACATGGCGCTGTTCGAATTCTCCGCACAGGGCGAAGGCTTCACCCACGAGCGCGAGCGCGTCGGCACGATCATCGGCTCCGGCGCGATGAGCCAGGAATTGGAAACGGCACTGGTTGGACATGCCGTGGGCGACGAATTCGACGCCGACGTGAATTTCCCGGCGGATTTCCGCGTCGCCGCGCTGGCCGGCAAGGCCGCGAACGTCAGCGTCAAGCTGGTGCGCGTGCAGGAAGCGAAGCTCCCGGAAATCGACAGCGCCTTCATCGCGAGTTTCGGCGTCGCCGGCGGCGATGTCGGGAAATTTCGCGCCGACGTGCGCGCGAATCTGGAACGCGAGCTTTCCGGCATGCTGGCACTGCGCCTGAAGAACGAGGTCGTGGAAAAACTCGTCGCCACCCATCCGGACGTCGAACTGCCGCAAGGCATGGTCGAAGCCGAGGCGAGCGCGCTGCAAGCCCAGGCCCAGGCTCAGGCGCAACAGCAGGGCCAGGCGTTTGCGGCCGATGTCTCGGCTTTCATGGACATGGCCCGCCGCCGCGTCTGCGCTGGTGTGCTGATCGGCGAGCTGGCGCGGCAGAACGATATCCGCCCGGATTCGCGCCGCGTGGCGGAAATGCTGGCGACGATCGCTTCAACATACGAGGAACCCGCGCAGGTGGTTGAACTTTACCAGCGCGATCCCCAGTTGATGGGTAGCTTGCAGAATCGCGTGATGGAAGACCAGGTGGCCGAATGGGTCGCCGCGCATGCGCAAACCAGCGAACAGCAACTAACCTTCAACGAAGCGATGCGCCAGGCCTGACCGGCGCGTCCGGAGAAATGGCAATGAATGGCGAAATCCGTGGACTGAACCTCGTGCCGATGGTGGTCGAACAGACCCCGCGCGGCGAGCGTGCCTACGACATCTACTCGCGCCTGCTCAAGGAGCGCGTGGTGTTCTGCGTCGGCCCGATCGACGACTACATGGCCAATGTCATCGTCGCGCAGCTGCTGTTCCTGGAATCCGAGAATCCGGACAAGGACATCAACCTGTACATCAACTCGCCTGGCGGCGTGGTCACCGCCGGCATGGCGATCTACGACACCATGCAGTTCATCAAGCCGGACGTGAGCACGATCTGCGTCGGCCAGGCGGCGAGCATGGGTTCGCTGCTGCTGGCGGCCGGCAGCAAGGGCAAGCGCTACGCACTGCCGAATTCGCGCATCATGATCCATCAGCCGCTCGGCGGCTTCCAGGGCCAGGCCTCGGATATCGAGATCCACGCCAAGGAAACCCTGACGATCAAGGAAAAACTGAACGCGATCCTGTCCCGGCACACGGGGCAAAGCATGGAGCAGGTCACCCGCGATACCGACCGCGACAACTTCAAGAGCGCGGTCGAGGCCAAGGCCTACGGCCGGGTCGACCAGGTGATCGAGCAGCGCCCGGCGGAAACCGTCAAGACCGCATAAACCCTCCGCAGGGCAGCGTTTTTCGCGCGTCCGTCGGCTATGGGCTGCCATCCGGTCGCCTGTGCTATTCTTTTAATCGACCACCCACAGGGCCTATTGGCATGAGTGACGACCGGCAAAGCCGCGCGGGCGACAGCAGCAAGATCCTGTATTGCTCGTTCTGCGGCAAGAGCCAGCAC
>DATIVQ010000128.1:0-4874 GCA_035465735.1 Rudaea sp. | reverse complement strand
GGCCAGCTTTTCGGCGGCCTGCTGTTCGGCTTCGGCTGGGCGCTGACCGGCGCCTGCCCGGGACCGTTGTTCGCCGAGGCCGGGGCCGGTTACGGCATCGTCCTGGTGATGATCGCATCCGCTTTTGCCGGAACCTGGCTGTACGCGCGGCTGCAAGGCAAGCTCCCGCATTGAGCAAGACTGGCGGGACGCGCTCACCGGCTCTGCAAGAACCGATGCTGCGGGTGCATCGATTTTCTGCGTCCGCGGCATCGGCACGCTAGAATGTGCGTTCGCCCGCGGAGGTCCATGGGCGCAACACCCCGGATTCCAGGCGATTTCCTGCAATGAAGACCCTTCTCGTCACCGGCGGCGCCGGTTTCATCGGCGGCAATTTCGTGCTCGGCCTGCTTTCCGCCGGGAATCAGGCCGGGGGCGGCGTGCGCGTGGTGAATCTGGACAAGCTCACCTACGCCGGCAACCTCGACACGCTCGCGAGCCTGCGCGGCAACGCCGATCACATTTTCGTGCAGGGCGACATCGGTGATCGCGCGCTCGTCGCCCGACTGCTCGCCGAGCACAAGCCGTCGGCTATCGTGAATTTCGCCGCCGAGTCGCACGTGGACCGCTCCATCGACGGGCCGGCGGAATTCGTCAATACCAATGTCGTCGGCACGCTGGCCCTGCTCGAATGCGCGCTCGGATATTGGCGCGTGGCGCCGCTGGATGCGCAGGACGGTTTCCGTTTCCTGCACGTCTCCACGGATGAAGTCTATGGCTCGCTCGGGCCTGTCGGTCGCTTCACCGAGGATTCGCCGTACCAGCCGAACTCGCCATACTCGGCATCGAAAGCGGCATCCGATCACCTGGTGCGCGCGTTCCATCACACCTATGGCCTGCCGACGCTGACCACGAACTGTTCGAACAATTACGGACCTTATCAATTCCCGGAAAAACTCATTCCGCTGATGATCCATAAGGCGCTCGTCGGCGAGAAGCTGCCGGTCTATGGCGACGGTCGCAACATCCGCGACTGGCTGTACGTAGGCGACCATTGCAGTGCGATCCGGCGCGTATTGGAGATCGGTCGCACCGGCGAAGTCTACAATGTCGGTGGCGACGCGGAACGCGAAAATATCCACGTCGTGAAGACGATCTGCAGGCTGCTCGACGAACGACGTCCGCTTGCGGATGGCCGCAAACGCGAATCGCTGATTGCGTACGTGAAGGACCGCCCCGGCCACGACCGCCGTTATGCGATCGATGCGGGCAAGCTGAAATCGCAACTCGGCTGGCGCCAGACCGAATCGTTCGAGAGCGGCATCGCCAAGACCGTGGACTGGTATCTGGAAAATCAGACGTGGTGCCAGCGCGTGCTGGATGGCAGTTATCGTGGCGAACGATTGGGTGTGGTTGCATGAGCTCGCAAATCAGCAAAGGCATCATCCTCGCCGGCGGCTCCGGCACGCGCCTGTATCCGCTCACGCAGGTGATCAGCAAGCAATTGCTGCCGGTCTACGACAAGCCAATGGTCTACTACCCTTTGTCGACGCTGATGCTGGCCGGCATCCGCGAGGTGCTGGTGGTCAACACGCCGCACGAGCAGGCGCTGTTCAAGCAATTGCTCGGCGATGGTTCGCAGTGGGGCATTTCGATCCGGTACGCGGTGCAGCCATTGCCCGATGGCCTCGCCCAGGCATTCCTCATTGGCCGCGAATTCGTCGCCGGCCAGCCGAGCTGTTTGATCCTCGGCGACAATATCTTCTACGGCCACGGTCTGACCGAGGTGTTGCGCCATGCCGCGCAGCGTACGCACGGCGCGACCGTATTCGGTTACTGGGTGCGCGACCCGGAGCGCTATGGCGTTGCCGAATTCGATGGCGCCGGCAAGGTGGTCGGCCTCGAGGAAAAGCCGGCGCGGCCGCGCTCCAACTATGCCGTCACCGGACTGTATTTCTACGATCAGCGCGCCTGCGATTTTGCCGCGGGCCTGAAGCCTTCGCCGCGTGGCGAACTGGAAATCACCGATCTCAACCGCTGCTACCTGCATGATTCCTCGCTGATGCTGGAGAAGCTCGGCCGCGGCTTCGCCTGGCTCGACACCGGCACGCACGAATCCCTGGTCGAAGCCTCGAACTACATCGAGACGATCGAGAACCGGCAGGGCTTGAAAGTCTGCTGTCCGGAGGAGATCGCCTATGTCAACGGCTGGATCGATGCCGAACAGGTATTGCGCCTGGCCCGGCCGCTTTCCAAGAACGGCTACGGCCAATACCTGCAGCAACTCGTCAGGCAGGGCCCCGTCGCATGAAAGTGATCGAAACCATCCTGCCCGGCTGCGTCGTGATCGAGCCGCAGGTACACGGCGACGCGCGCGGATTCTTCTATGAAAGTTTCCACGCGGAAAAGTATAAAAATGCCGGGCTCGATCTGCGCTTCGTGCAGAGCAACGTATCGCGTTCGGCGCACGGCGTGCTACGCGGCCTGCACTACCAATGGCCGAATCCACAGGGCAAGCTGGTGAGCGTGCTCGAAGGCGAAGTCTACGACGTCGCCGTGGATGTTCGTGACGGCTCGCCGACGTTCGGGCGCTGGGCAGCGGCCATGCTCACGGCCGATAACAAGCGCCAGTTCTGGATTCCCGAAGGCTTCGCCCACGGCTTTGCCGTCATCTCGGACAACGCCACGTTCTGCTACCAGTGCACGGCGCTTTACGATCGCGCCGCCGACGCCGCGATCCGTTGGAACGACGTCGACATTGCCATCGACTGGCCGTTGTCGGCGCCGCTGCTGTCCGAAAAGGACGCCGCGGCGCCGTTCCTGCGCGACGTGCCGCGCGAAAAACTTCCGAAGTACGCACCGTGAGGATCCTGCTACTCGGCGCGAACGGGCAGGTCGGTTTCGAGCTGGCGCGATCGCTCGCGCCGCTCGGCGAACTCGTCTGCGCGACGCGCGCGGGCGCTCTGCCGGGAGGTGCGCCGTGCCTATCCGCCGATCTTGCCAAGCCGGAATCGCTCGCCGCCACGCTGGCAGCAGTCAGTGCCGATGTGATCGTCAACGCGGCCGCTTATACCGCAGTCGACCGCGCCGAAGACGAGCCCGATCTTGCTCAACGCATCAATGCGCAGGCGCTGGCGGAGATCGGCGCGCACGCCGCCTCACACAATGCGCTGGCCGTGCATTTTTCCACGGATTATGTTTTCGACGGTGCGGGTTCGCGACCTTACCGCGAAAACGATGCGACGGCGCCGCTCGGCTCCTACGGCCGCAGCAAACTCGGGGGCGAGATCGCGCTGCGCGCGTCCGGTTGCGATCATCTGATCCTGCGCACGGCCTGGGTCTATGCCGCGCGCGGGCACAATTTCCTGCGCACGATGCTGCACCTCGCGCGCGAACGCGAGGAATTGCGCATCGTCGGCGACCAACGCGGCGCGCCGACACCGTCACGGCTGATCGCCGCGGCCACGGCGCTGGCGCTGGCACGCCTGCTGGCCCGGCGCACGGGCGAACGCGACAAGCTGCTCGGCACCTACCATTTGAGTGCCGCCGGCCAGTGCACCTGGTTCGACTTCGCCGGCGCCATTTTCGCGCGTGCGCAGGCGGCCGGGTTGGTCGAACGCGTGCCGCGGGTGGTGCCGATTTCGACCGCCGAATATCCGACGCCCGCGCGGCGGCCGGCGTATTCCGTGCTCGATTGCAGCAAGGTCCGCGACGCGTTCGGCCTGCATTTGCCGGATTGGCGCCAGGGCTTGGATGCCGTAATCGGCGAACTCGCCGAGTAGAATGCCGACATGAGCCAGCTCGTTCCCGTCATTCTTTCCGGCGGTGCCGGCACCCGGCTGTGGCCGGTGTCGCGCAGCGCGTATCCCAAGCCGTTCATGCGCATGGCCGACGGGCAGTCGCTGCTGTACAAGACGCTGGATCGCGCCTTGCGCGTCGCCGGCAGCGGTCCGGTGCTGACCGTGACTGGCCGCGATTATTACTTTCTGACCCGCGACGAATATTCGCGTCATCCGTCCGCGGATGCACAGCGCCTGCCGTTCCTGCTCGAACCGATGGGCCGCAACACCGCGCCGGCCATCGCACTTGCGGCAATGTATACAATGGAGCATTGCGGTGCGGACGCGGCGCTGCTGGTGCTGCCCGCCGACCACCTGATCGGCGACGCGGATGCTTTCACGGCGGACGCGCAGCGCGCGCAAGCGCTCGCGCAGGACGGCTGGCTCGTCACGTTCGGCATCAAGCCGGCGGCGCCCGAAACCGGTTTCGGCTATATCCGCATGGGCGCGGACCTGGCCCGGGGCGGACGCGAGATCGCCGCCTTCGTCGAGAAGCCCGATCGCGCAACGGCCGAAAAATACCTGGCTTCGGGCGATTACGTGTGGAACTCCGGCATGTTCTGTTTCCGCACTGACGCCTTGCTGGAATCCATGCGCGCGACGTGTCCCGATGTTCTTGCGGCGGCACGTGCGTGTTACGCTGCCGCACGTGGCCGCGCGAGCCCGGTCGAATTCGACAAGGACGCGTTCGCCGCGCTGCCGGACATTTCCATCGACTACGCGGTGATGGAGCGCGCCGCGCGCCGCGCGGTGGTACCCGCGTCGTTCGACTGGAGCGACATCGGTTCCTGGAAGGCGGTCAGCGAGATCGAATCCGGCAACGCACCGGATGCCGCCGGCAACCGCGTGCAGGGCATGGCGGTGACGATCGACGCCGAGAATTGCTTCATCCAGGGCGGCAAGCGCCTGATCGCTGCGGTCGGCGTCAAGGATCTCGTCATCGTCGACACCGCCGACGCCGTGCTCGTCGCCGACCGCGAACGCGCGCAACAGGTCAAGCAGGTCGTCGAACAACTGCGCGCGAGCAATCACAGCGCCGCGCGCTTTCACCAGACC
>DATIVQ010000127.1:0-2349 GCA_035465735.1 Rudaea sp. | reverse complement strand
AAGCTGCCTCGGGAAAGGCGCGCATTGTGCCACGCACGCACGCGCCGACGCTTGCCGCCTCAGGACTGCCGAGCGTCTTGGGTTTCGTCGGAGGGTTCGGGCGCGAGCGCGAACAGGTCGCGAGCGCGCGCCGCGACCGGTTCGATCAGCGGCATTACACGCTCGAGTTCCGCGGCGTTGCGCTTCCATTTGTCCGGATCGGGCGCGCCGAGCGTGTAGCGCGAAAGCGGCAGCGGCCCGCTCAAATCACGATCCCATTGCAGCCCAAGGAATCGGCACAACCGCCCGATTTCGGATCCCGGGTCCGCAACCAGGCGGCTGTAGCTGGCCACGCACCAGCGTTCGGGCGGCAGCCGCTGCAAGTCGCCGATCAGGGTTTCGACCGTCGCCATCCACTGCCGTGCGACTATTTGCGCCAGATCCATTCCGCGCCATTCGCGCCAGCCGGGGGTGAGCAACAGCGACCATGGCGGGCCGGGCCAGTCCGGCAAGTGCGGATAGGTAACGAAGCGTCCGCTGCGCCACGCGTCGAGCATGCTGCTCAGGGTTTCGCGCGGATCGCGATACAAGTATACAAAAGAGGCGTTGCCGAACACCTCGGCCAGGAACGGCACGCGTAACGCGTTTTTCGGCGTCTTTTCCAGCAACCGCAGTGGCCGCGCCGGATCGGCGGGATTACCGCTGCGATCGCGCGCGCGATCGGCAAAAGCCCGCGCCAGCGTTTGCGCGGTGGCACGGTCGGCATCCTCGGCGAGCAGGCGATTGGATTCCCAACCGCGCGCGGCCGGTGCAAGCCCGTGAATGTTCTCGATCACGCCATGACTCTCGCCGCCAATGGTGAAAAGGCGGGGCGCTTGTGCCAGCGTTTCGAACAACAAGGTCGAGCCCGAACGCGGCGGACAGACGATGAAAATCGCGCGGCGCAGGCGCCGGCGCGCAGCCTGCTGCACGGGCTGCCGCAGCGGTACGACCTGCGCCTGAACATCCTTGGCAAGCGCCGCCTCGTCGATCAGCGAACGCAGCGCCGTGTAAACGGCCACCTTGTTGCTGAAATGCAATCCTTCGGCAGCGGCACTCGTGTCCGTAAGCAGGCGATCGAGCAAGGCGCGGTACTCGGCGATGCCTTCGCCACTCGCACCATAGGCGCTCCACAGCGAGCGCCAATCCTGGGTCAAGACGGCCAGTGCCGCCCGCACCTGCGCGCGCGCCGCCTCGGTACCCGGGGCCTCGCGTTCGATTTCCGCCTCCAGCCACGCGGCGATCGTGGCCAGTTCCCACGGCGTCATCACGCGCGGACGGTTGACTCGCTCGTAGCGCAGCGGCGGATCGGCGGCCTCGTCGAACTGGACTTCAGCCGGAACGAACGCCGCGTCGCGCTTCGCGAACGGATCTCGACCCGCGGCCGCCAGCGCCCAGAAGTGCGCCGAGCCCGGCGTGTCGATAACTAGGTGAATGCGCGCCTCGCGCTGCGGATTGCTCACGCGATGTTCGCGCCAGGTATCGAAGATCCAGCATTCGCCGGCAGCCATGTTCACCGCGCGCTCGCCGCACTGGAAATGCGCCTGTGGCGAGGTGATCACGGGCACATGCACGCGCACGCGTTCCCACCAGTAATAGCTGATGTCGGCGTGCGGCTGCACTTCGCCGTCACCGACGATGCGCATCAGCCGGGTGCGACCGATGGTGGATCCCAGGCTGGCGAGTACCTGGCGCAGATACGGGCACGCACGCAAGGCTGGCGTCGGCGCCATCGCCCCGGCCGTGGCGTCGTTGTCGGGATCTCCGCCTGCAGCGACCAATGGCATGGCGTCGTTGCCCGCGAACCCCTGCGGGTGCGGGCGCCAGGGCTGTTCGCCCAGTGCGCTGATCTCCACCGCCAGCCGCGTCGCATCGAAGTGCAGCGGCAACTGGATGAATTCGGTTGGCAATTGCATGCCGGCCCCACCGCTCAAGTCCCCGCCCCCAGCTTACCCGATCCAGGCACGTTTCCCCACAGCGCGCCGGTTGTTGCCGACCACGAATCAGCAAGCTAGTATTGCGACGGGGCTCACACAATCAGGGGATCATTTCATGACGGTTCAAATTTCCGGCGTCGGCCTTGCCACCGCCAAACCGCTCGCGCGTGCAATCGCATCGGCCATCGGCAAACCCGGCCTGCTCGCCGCTGCTGCGGCAGGATTGGCGCTGAGCCCGGCCGCATTTGCGGCGACCTACCAGGTCACCAACACCAACGATAGCGGCAGCGGCAGCCTGCGCGACGCCATCGATCAGGCGAACAACAACCCGGGCGCAGACACGATCACTTTTGCGCCCAGCGTCAGCGGCACCATCACGTTGACTACCGGCAGC
>DATIVQ010000126.1:0-14417 GCA_035465735.1 Rudaea sp. | reverse complement strand
ACGCGGGTGCTATGGATGTCGCTGCTAGTTCGAACCGCCGCCAGCATGGGCTCCTCCGTATCGGGTGGGAACGCTGTCGGCTTTGCAGCATAGGCTTTTGCCGCGCAAAAAACTACAACGGCCGCATTACGCGGCCGTTGCGGACGACGATAAAATGGTGCCTCCTCAGTGCGCGGTCGGCACCGAGAGCATCTGGATGGGAATGTTGCTGCGCACGAACGAACCGCCGCCCGGGTAGGCGAGCTGGAAACTCACCTTGCCCGTCGGTTGATGCCCAGACACGATGGGATCCAGTGTCAACGTCATGGTGCCGATCGACGGAGTGGCGGAAAGACCGCCGGCGGGAGCTGGACATGTCCGACAATAGCCGTTGGCGATCTGCTGGACCTGCATGGTTGCTGAGTTGTTCACCAAGCCTTCCGACGCGGTGGCCCAGGTCGGCTCGTTGTTTGGGCCCGGGTAATACATGTAAACGATGACAGTCGGCGGCGCGCCCATGCCGAAGGCGCTGGCGATATCGACCAATTCGAATCCCCAGCCCGAGTCTGTCGGAGCGTACCAGTGGCCGTTGTAGTCCGGCGTCGCGTGCGCCGCCGGCGTCACGATGGGCTGCATGCACCACGAGCCGCTAGGGTCGTTCGCGGGGTTGGCCGTGTCCGTGCCGATCACCCAGTACATTACCGCCAGTTGCGATGCCTGGCTGCGATCGACGTTGCGGCAGGCCGGTGAATTCGCGGCCTGGTTGAAATCGACGACCACGCTGCCGTAGGAGCTGGCGTCGGCCGTCACGCCGAGTTTTCCCGGTGCATTCGAGGCGTACTTCACGCGCGGCAGCGTGCTGCCGTTGGCGCTCTGGATGAACGGCAGGAAGATGCCGTCGACAATGTATCCGGCTCCCTGGTACCACTCCGGGATGCCGTTGGCATCGTAAGTGTAGAACGTCAGGAAGTAGATGTCGCCATTGACCGGATCATGCCCCAGAAACTGGAAATCGAAGCCATGGCCGGAATGGCTGACGTCGTACCAGTTGCTCGGAATCGGCTGGCCCCATGCCGGCATCGCGATGGCGGCATTCGACCAGCCGATCGGACCGAGCATGGGCACGGCCAGGCCCATGGCACGCAGGTTC
Organism: Rudaea sp.; assembly: GCA_035465735.1. Lineage (GTDB taxonomy): Bacteria > Pseudomonadota > Gammaproteobacteria > Xanthomonadales > Rhodanobacteraceae > Rudaea. The sequence goes on along the minus strand of DATIVQ010000126.1, from coordinate 13,288 downwards.
TGGTTGGAGTAGTACGCGTTCATCATGTCGCCGGACTGCACCGTGTGCGACAAGGTCGAGCCGTTCTGCATGGCGCAGGTGGTGGTCTTGGTCTTGTCGCAGGGCGCGTACAGGCTGGGGAAATTCGTCGGCGCGGCTTGCTGGTAATGGATGTTAGCGGCCGAATTGTCCGCAGTCGCATCCGACCAGCGAATGCCGGTGAACACGCCGGGGTTGTACGTGCCCGCCGTCGTGATGGTGGGTCCGGACACCATCGCCGCCGCGCGCGCGGCATCGTTGGCGCCGTTGACTTCGTAGCCGGTAAACGGCGTATAGGAAGTGTCGTTCACGATCGCGATGTAATCGTCGAAGATGTCATCGAACGGGCCGTCGGTCAGGCCGGAGCCGTAGCCGATCGAGGCACTGCTGCCGGAGACGATGATGCCGGCCTTGGCGCCGAGCGGACCCTGCGTGGTATCGGTGTTGACCAGGCCCAGAAAGCCCAACCCATGCGTCATCTCGTGCATGGCGATGCTGATGAAATCCACCTGGCCCGCCGGCTTCTGGTTCGGGTCCAAACCGAGATAGAACTTTTCGCCGTTGAGCACGGTGGATGTGCCGATATCCATGTTGAACGTTGCGGCGATCTCGTCGTTGTTCGAACCCGTGCAGGTGCCGCCGGCGAATCCGCACAGGCTGGAGCCATTCAGGCGCGTCGCTGCCGTGGACGGATACCAGGTGTACTTCTGCGGCAGGGACGGCGATGGGTAATGTGGCTCGTCGTAGAAGAACGAGGTTGCGCCGGCGTGCGCGAGCGTGGCGGATTTGTCGTCACCGCCCAGGTGGGCGCCGCAAGCCTGCACCGTCACCGTGGTCGGAATGCCAAGCTGGGTGACCAGTTCGGTGGTGGCCTGGGCAAGCGCGTTCTTGCGCTGTTGGCCGAGGGTCGTGCCATTGTTGCCGCCGATCGGCGTGGCCGCCGTGGTGTCCGTCCAGAAACTGATGTCGCAGTCGTTGGTCTTGTCACCTGTCGGGTCAGTGTAGGGGCTGGTGAAGTCCAGCACGATGTTTCCGACCGGGACGACCGAGGAATACGTCGCGGTCAGCGTGCCGTTCGCGGTCGAGCCGCCGCCGTTGATCAGGGCGATGTACCAGCGCCCGGCCTGCAGCGGCACCTTGTCCGACGGCAGGATCAGCACGGATTCATTCGAGGTCGAACTGATTGAATGATATTGGCCATAACGGCTGAGCAGGTCGTAGCTGACCGTCGGGTAACTTGCGCCTGAACTCTGCGTCGGAAACGGCGAGCCGTAGCGCACGAACATGTCCACGTCGCCCCCGGTGGCGTTGAGTTTGACGCTGAGCTGCCGCATGCCGGCCGGAACATCGATGTAGTAGTTCGAGAAATAATTGCCGGCGGGCAGGGTAGGCAAGCTGGTCGCCGCGCCGGTCTGCAGACCGACGTCCGCCCAGGTCAGGGAACTCGCGCACAGTGCGACGGCGAAGAACGTGAGACGGCGCATCATTGCTGCACCTGCGCGTTTGGCGTGACGATCCGGTTAGGCGGCAACGCGATCTTTGCGCGCGGGTTCGGTTCCTGATCGCACTGCATGCGCAGACTGCCGTCGGCCTGGCGCACCAGGCGGGTTACCGTGACGGTCGGCGGCGGCAGGCGCAATTTGCCGGCCGGTTTGAATAGCACTGCCGCGCCGGATTTGGACTGCGCCACCGGCGCCAGCGGTTGCGCGATCATGGGCGTGTCCGCCCAGGCAGCGGTGGCGGCCAGCAGGCCGAGAACAAGAAACGGCGATTGACGGAACATGTGAAATCCAGCGAGGGGCGAGCCGCCAATGATAGCGCGGGAGCGTTAGTTATACGTGTGGCGAGACGAGGTCGAGGTGTCGAACCTCGCCAACGCCTGCGCGGTAACTTTGCATCAGTGCGCGGTGCACAAAAGCTTCGGCCCCAGCGACCGCGGCGCGCAGCTTGCGGCCGCGTGCCAATCCTGCGGCGATCGCCGATGCCAGCGCGCAGCCGGTGCCGCGCGCGCGCATGGCCAGGCGCGGATGGCGCCATTCCACGATGCCGCGCGCATCGGCGAGCACATCGCACACCTCGCGTCCGCGTCCATGCCCACCCTTGAGCAACACGGCGCGCGCGCCGAGCGCGCGCAAATCGTGCGCGGCTTGTGCCGAATCGACGATGCGCCGCCCGAGCAGGATTTCCGCTTCGGGCAGATTCGGTGTAAGCAACGTCGCCATCGGCAGCAGTTCTTCGCGCAGCGCGCGCAAACCGGTTGCGGACAAAAGCGACGTGCCGCTGCTCGAAGCAAGCACGGGATCCAGAACGATGTGGCCCGGCGCGGTGTCGCGCAGCGCGCGCGCGACCGCGCTCACGATGGGTGCGGAGGCGAGCATGCCGATCTTGGCGGCGACGATGCGGAAATCGGCGAACGCGGCGCGGATTTGCGCTTCGACGTGCGCGGCCGGAACACGATGAATCGCACGCACTCGTTGCGTGGTTTGTGTCGTGACGGCGGTGATCGCGGCCAATCCGTGAACGCCGAACGCGGCAAAGGTTTTCAGGTCGACCGCAATGCCGGCACCGCTGCTGGAATCCGATCCGGCAATGGTCAGTACGGTCGGAATGCTAACGGATTTCGGCATCAGGTGTATTATTTTCGCAACAAAAAGACGGGAAATAGCGAAAAAAGTCCGAAAAACATGGTCTCAAATGGTTGCAATGGCCTTGACGCGCTGTTGCATTTTTGCCAAACTTGTTTTGGAGACAAACACTCCTAACGCATTCAGGGCTATGCGTCGGTCAACAGCGAAGGCAAAAAATCTTGCGGGAGCGCTCGGGTTCGTCCTGACGCTCCCGCTTTCTTTTGCCGCAGCGGCCGAACGCCCGCATGCGAACGTCTCTGCACTGGCTGCCTACGCGCAGTCCGCAAGTATACTCGACGCATGGCGCGACTACGCGCTCGCGGATCTGACCCGCGGCTTCGACTGGGCGGACGGCGCCGGCGCGGTGCCGCAGGCGCCGAGCCTGTTCGATCGCGGCATCGGGCGCATCGCGCCTGCCGCTTCGCATTTCGCCGATGACAGCGCGAACTCCTCGCCATTGTCGGTCATCTTCCTCAGGACCAAGGCGGCCGACACGCCGCTTTTCGTTCCGGCCGATCAGCCGAGCCTGCTGCGCGATTACACGCCCGGCTTGCAACGCTATTTGCTGGCACCGTCCTATGCGCAACGCTGGGGCAGCGCCGCATCGCTGAACGTATCGGCGATTTTCGCCTATCAGCGGTTCGCCGGCCTGGGATTGGGCATGAACAGTGTCCCGTTGCAGTCGGATGCGGTGGTGCCGGCGACGCCGGTGATAATGGACAAGTATGCAGGTTCGTACGGAACCGGGCTGCGCGTGGATTTCGACACCCGCCTAAGCGAACACGTGAGTTGGCAGGCCGGCGTGCAATCGCGCGTGAACATGGACGCGTTCAACAACTATCGCGGAATCTATTCGGAACCGGGCAGCTTCGACATTCCGGCCAGCGCCAACGTCGGCCTGGGATTTGCGCTTACGCCCGATTTCAAGGCCGACCTCGGCGCCGAGCGCGTGATGTACAGCAACATCGCGCCTTTCACCAGCGCCGCGCTGCCGAACCGGTTCCTGGTGCTGCTCGGCAGCTCGATTTCGCCGGCTTTCGGGTGGCAGAACCTGGATGTCTATTCCGCCGGTTTCAGTTGGCGAGATCCCGGCAATGGCGTATGGTCGCTGCACTACACCACGCGCGAGCAACCGCTGCCGACCTCGCCGCTGCTGCAAACGGCACTGCAACCTTATCTCGCCTCGCACAACGTCGAATTCGGCTTCGTGCGCGCGTTCGGCATGGCTTCCAACCTGCACGTCGCGGCGTCGTACGCGCCGTCTGAATTCGTGCTTGGCCTGCCGACCAGCAACAGCCTGCGCACGCCGAACAGCGGCGGGCAGATCGAGTATCAGATGCTGTGGACGACGCGCTTTTGAAGATTGCGCTTCGTTGAGAACACAACGGGAGCCACGCGGCTCCCGTTTTCGTTTGCGCTACAACATTTCCGAAGCGTAATCCGCCAACCGTGAGCGTTCGCCACGGCGCAGCGTCACATGTGCCGAATGCGGCCAATCCTTGAAGCGGTCGACGGCATAGGTCAATCCCGAGGTCGTTTCGGTCAGATAGGGCGTGTCGATCTGCTCGACGTTGCCCAGGCACACCATTTTGCTGCCAGGTCCGGCACGCGTAAGCAGCGTCTTCATCTGCTTCGGCGAGAGGTTCTGCGCCTCGTCGATGATCACGTAGCGGTTGAGGAAGGTACGCCCGCGCATGAAATTGAGCGAGCGGATCTTGATGCGCGAGGCAAGCAGGTCGTTCGTCGCCTGGCGGCCCCAGCCGCCGCCTTCCTGCGGCGTGGCCAGCACTTCGAGGTTGTCGGTGAGTGCGCCCATCCACGGCGTCATCTTTTCCTCCTCGGTCCCGGGGAGGAAGCCGATGTCTTCACCGACCGAGACGGTCGCGCGGGTCATGATGATTTCACGATAGCGCTGCTGGTCCATGGTCTGTGCCAGGCCCGCGGCGAGCGCGAGCAGGGTCTTGCCGGTGCCGGCAGTGCCAAGCAGGGTGACGAAATCGATCTCCGGGTCCATCAACGCGTTGAGCGCGAAATTTTGTTCGCGATTGCGCGCGGCGATGCCCCAGACCGTGTGCGCACCATTGCGGTAGTCGTCGACGATCTGCAGGCGCGCCTTACCATCGACGACATTCAACACGCGCAGTTCGACGTCGTCATCGCCGGGCAGGAACAGGAATTGGTGCGGGTGCCAGTCTTCGTCCTTGCGCAGCTTGACCTCGTAGAACGTGTTGCCGCGTTCGGACCAGGAACGCAACCCGGCATGGCGTTCCCAGAATTCCTTCGGCAGTTCGCTGTGGCCGGCGAAGAGCAGGTTGAAATCGTCCAGGGCGCGGTCGTTCTCGTAGTCTTCTGCGGTCACGCCACAGATCGAGGCCTTGATGCGCAGGTTGATGTCCTTGGACACCAGGACCACCGGCGCGTCCGCCTTGTGTTCGCGCAGCGCGACGATCGACGCCAGGATCAGGTTGTCCGGGAGGTTCTTGCGCTTGCCATTGACGCCGCTCGCGCCATTCGCATCGAAGTCGCGGGTCTGGAAATACAAGCGGCCGGATTGTGCCTTGCGGTCGAGTTGCAATCCCTGCGGCAGCTTCAATTCCAGGCCCTGGTCGATCGGCTGCTTGCGGTTGCGCTCAATCAGTTCGTTGATGAAGCGGCTGACCTGGCGCGCGTTGCGCGAAACTTCGGACGTGCCTTTCTTGGCCGCATCGAGTTCCTCGAGCACCGTCATCGGCAGGAACACATCATGCTCCTCGAAGCGGAACAGGGCAGTCGGATCGTGCATGAGCACGTTGGTATCGAGGACGTAGATACGCTTGCCTTTGGTCATGCGGCGTTACCCTGTGGAGTTTGCGGCGAAGAGGAGCGCGCGGTGCGCGGAAGTGGTCGGACAGCCGGCATTCAAGGGCGTGCGTCCTGGATTGCATCGAGCACGGCTTGCGCATGCCCCGGAACTTTCACGCCGCGCCATTCGCGAAGCAGTTTGCCGTCTGCGCCGATCAGGAACGTGCTGCGCACCACGCCGAGAAACTTGCGCCCGTACAAGGTTTTTTCATGGATCACGTCGAACGCGCGACACCAGCGTTCGTCCGGGTCGGAAACCAGGGCAAAGTCGAGCTTCTGCTTGGTGCGGAATTTTTCATGCGAAGCCAGCGAATCGCGCGATACGCCGAGCACGACGGCCTTGTGTTTGGCAAAGGCCTTGGCGAGGTCGCGGAAATCCTGCGCCTCGCGCGTACAGCCCGTGGTGTTGTCCTTGGGATAGAAGTAAACGACGACGGGACGGGCGCGCAGATCGCGCAGGCGAATTTCGCCGGCTGTGCTCGTGCCGCACAAATCGGAAACCGTCTTGCCGATCGCAACCATCAGAATTTCACCGGATCCATGATCGCATCGAGGTTCTGGCCGTCGCAGAATTCGAGGAAATCGTCGCGCAGCGCGGCAATGTGCGTGTTCGCCGGGATGCCGATCGTGATCTGCGCGGAGAACATGTCGGCGCCGGTCTGCATCGCGCGATAGCGCATCGATTGCAACTGCTCGACGCTGATGCCGTGTTCCTGGAAGAATTCGGCGAGTTGAAAAAGTATACCAGGCTTGTCCGCGGCGACCACTTCGATCACGTACGGCAGCAAGTTGGTCTGTGCGGGCTTGGCGCCGGTGCGGAAGTGGCTCAGGCGCAGGCCCTCGTCGCGCTCCAGCCGCGCCAACGCGGTTTCGAGCTTGGCGATGGCATCCCACGAGCCCTGCGCGAGCGTGAGCACGGCGATCTCGTTGCCGATCGCGGCCACGCGCGTCTCGGCGATGTTGCAGCCTGCGTCGGCCACGCGCCTGGCGATGGCGACGAGCGGGGGGCGTGCGGCGGGCGCGAAGGCGTTGATCAGCAGATAGTTTTCGTTCGCGGCCGGACGCGGGGCGGAATCGATGGGTGCAGCTACTTCCGGAATCTTGCGCATGTCGTATCGAATGCCGGCGTCGAGGGCGAGAATACTTGCCGCATCTGCGGGTGGCAAGTAACATTCTCCGCCCCCGCGGTATTCGAGGCGTGTCGTGCAGAAACTCACCGGCAGCATATGCGCGCTGGCCACGCCGTTTCGCGGGGACGGACTCGATCTGGCCGCGTTCGGCGCTCTCATCGATTATCAATTGGCTGGCGGTACGCAAGGGTTGGTCGTGGCCGGCTCCACCGGCGAGGCGCATGCGCTGAGCGACGCCGAATTCGAGCGTACGCTCGCGTTCGCACTGGAACGCGTTGGCGGGCGCGTGCCGGTGCTCGCCGGTACCGGTACCGCGAACACTCGCAAGACCATAACGGCCACGCGCCGCGCGCACGTCATCGGCGCCGACGCTGCCCTCGTCGTGACGCCATACTATGTGCGGCCGACGCAGGAAGGCTTGTATCGCCACTTTGCCGCCGTTGCCGACGAAGCCGGCCTGCCGATCGTTCTGTACAACGTACCTTCACGCACCGGCTGCGACATGCTGCCGGAAACCGTCGCGCGCCTGGCCGCAAACGAACGCATCGCCGGTATCAAGGAAGCGCGCAACGATACCGAGCGCATCGCCGCCATCGTCGCACTCAAACGTCCGGATTTCGCCGTGTTGAGCGGCGACGACAACACCTGCGCGCAGGCCATGCTGGGCGGCGCGGATGGCGTGATCTCGGTTGCCGCCAACGTCGCGCCGGCGGCCGTGCGCGCTCTCTGCGATGCCGCTCTGGCCGGCAATGCGCTGCGTGCGCTGGATCTGGACAGGAAACTCACCGAACTTTTCGCCCTGCTGGGCGCCGAATCGAACCCGATTCCGGTAAAATGGTGTTTGTACGAACTCGGGATTTGCTTGCCCGAACTCCGATTGCCGCTGACGCCGTTCAGTCCCGAGCATCATGAGCGCGCGCGGCATGTCCTCGGCGCCTTGGGCTTGGCTGCGGTTCAGCCGCGGCACAGCGGTGTCGCGTAAGCTCCGCAATTCACTGAATCGAACAGATCGAATCAATTAGGATCAGCCGTGAACCGCATTCTTTCCAATCGTTGGGCCATTTCCCTGATCGTCGTCGCCGGCTTGCTTGGCGGCTGCAGCTGGTTTCGCCACAACGACAATTATTATTCCAAGGCGAAACAAACCGCGCCGCTGGAAGTGCCGCCGGATCTGGATACGCCGGTGACTTCCGACGCGTTGGCCATTCCGCAGCCCGGTTCGCCCGGTACGGTGGCTCCTGCGTCTGCCGGCGCCGTCGGCAGTGCTCCGCCAGCCGGAACGATCAACGGCGGCGTCAGCCTGCGCGTCGCCGACAACGTCGATCACGCCTGGCAGCGCGTGGGGCTCGCCTTGGAACGCTCGCAGGCGGGCACGATCAGCGCACGCGACGCTGCAGCGCATACCTATACGGTGGAAGTCGCCGGTCTGCGCGCGCCGGCGCAACAGGCCGTGCCGGCCGAGCATCATTGGTACACGCGCATCATGCATCCGTTCGGTGGCGGTGCCAAATCGGCCAATACGGATACCGGTCCGGTCAGCGGCAATCTCACCGTGAAGGTCAGCGCCGATGGCGAAGGCGCGCGCGTGGAAGTGGACGGACCGGAAGAGGCTGCGCGACGCGTGCTGGAGATACTGCGCGAACGGCTCTCGTAAGCCGGAAGGTCTCAGCGTTCCAGCAAGGGCAGCTTGCCGGTCTTGCCGTCCCATTCCTTGGCGTCGGGCGGCGCGTCCTTGCGCTCGGTCAGCACCGGCCAGATGCGTGCGAGTTCCGCATTGAGCGGGATGCAGTGCTCTTGGCCCGCCGGCACGTCGTCTTCCGGAAAGATCGCGACAGCGGGACACTCCGGCTCGCACAACGTGCAGTCGATGCATTCCTCGGGATCGATCACGAGGAAATTCGGACCCTCGTGGAAGCAGTCGACCGGACATACCTCCACGCAGTCGGTGTACTTGCACTTGATGCAGTTTTCGGTGACGACGAAAGGCATGGCTTCTTTTGATAGAAAAGTCCGGCCATGGAATGACCGATCCTTCTTTTGGTTTGCGATCAGGGAAGATCGCACAAATAACGGTTGGCGCTCCCAAGGGGATTCGAACCCCTGTTTAGGCCTTGAGAGGGCCCCGTCCTAGGCCTCTAGACGATGGGAGCGCATCAGGCATCAGTATACCGGGACGTGACTCCATGGGACAATTCCCCATGCGCGCGGGAAGCGCGCTCAAAGACAACACGATGAATCTATCCCCACCGAATTCTCCTGCCGTGCGCATCATTCCGCGCGAGGCGCACAGCATCTCGCGCAAGCAGATTTCCAGCGCCGCGTTGCGCGTGCTCTACCGTCTGAACGAGGCGGGTTACGCGGCCTATCTCGTCGGCGGCGCGGTGCGCGACCTCTTGATCGGCGGCCGACCGAAGGATTTCGACGTCGCCACCGATGCCACGCCGGAAGACGTCCGTCGCCTGTTCCGCAATTGCCGCCTGATCGGCCGCCGCTTCCGCCTTGCGCATGTCGTGTTCGGTCCGGAGATCGTCGAGGTCGCCACATTCCGCGGCAGCGGCGATGGCGAGCACGGCGAGGGCGACCGCCACGTCGTCGACGGCCGCATCGTGCGCGACAATGTCTGGGGCAGCATCGGGGAAGACGCCTTGCGCCGCGACTTCACCGTCAACGCGCTGTATTACGACATCGCCGATTTCTCGGTGCGCGATTACGTCGGCGGATTCGAGGACGTGCAGCGCCGCGTGTTGCGCTTGATCGGCGATCCGGCGCAGCGCTATCGCGAGGATCCAGTGCGCATGCTGCGTGCCGTGCGTCTCTCGGCCAAACTGGATTTTTCCATAGCGCCCGAGGCGCGTGCGCCATTCGCCGATCTCGGCGAATTGCTCGCGCAGGCGCCACCGGCAAGATTGTTCGACGAGACGCTGAAGATGTTTCTCGCCGGCAGCGGCCTGAAAAGTTTCCACGCACTGGAGCAATCCGGATTGCTCGGGGCGGTGTTTCCGCTGACGGCGCGCGCCCTCGCGTTCCGCGGCGATGCCTTCCGCACCGTGGTCGAGGCGGGTCTGCGCAACACGGACGCGCGCGTGGCCGAAGGCAAATCGGTGACACCTGCCTTCCTGTTCGCCGTGCTGCTCTGGGGCGCCGTGCGCGCACAGGTCGAACGCGAGATCGCGCGTGGCGTGGAGCCGAGCCTGGCCTGGCAGCGCGTGAGCCATCAGATCATCGCCGAACAGGCCAAGCACGTGGCGATTCCGCGCCGCTTCGGGCAGGTGATGCAGGAAATCTGGATGCTGCAGCCGCGCTTCGCCGAGCGCCAGAAAAAGCGCGTCTTTCGTCTTCTCACGCATCCGCAGTTCCGCGGCGCCTACGATTTTCTGCTCCTGCGCGCGGCCGAGGGCGAGGACATTGCCGAACTCGGGCGTTGGTGGACGCACGCGCAAGCCGCTCCGCACGAAGCGCTGGCCGATGAATTGTCTGCCGTGCTGACCGAGACATCCGGGTCAGTCGCGGCGACGAAGAAACGTCGCCGGCGCCGGCGCAAGCCCAAAGCGCCGGCGACTTCCGCGTAGCCCAGAATCCACAATGGAAAACGTATACATTGGCCTCGGCAGCAATCTTGCCGATCCGCAGGCGCAGGTTGAAGCGGGAGTGCGTGCGCTCGCCAGATTACCCAAGACGCGGCTCGTTGCGCGTTCACGCTTGTATCGCAGCGCACCGTGGGGACGCACAGACCAGCCTGCCTTCGTCAATGCGGCGGCGGTGCTGGAAACGGACTTGGCGCCGCGCGAACTGCTCGATGCGCTGCTGGCGCTGGAACGCGCTGGCGGGCGCGAACGCGACGGCACACGCTGGGGACCGCGTGTTCTCGACCTGGATATTCTCCTGTTCGGCGAGCGCCATATCGACGAACCCGGTCTGCATGTGCCACATCGGCATCTGCATGAGCGCGCGTTCGTGCTGGTGCCGTTGGCCGACATCGCCCCGCGTCTGGCAATTCCCGGCCATGGCGGCATCGCGGACCTGCTTGCCCGCATCGATGTTTCGACGTGCGAACGCATGGCAGAATAAGCGTTCGGGTACGGGAGTCCGCGATGTACGCCAATGCCAAATCCGCCGCACGCACTGCCATCACCGTGCCGCAACTGCACGCGCTGAAAACCAAGGGCGAGAAGATCGTCATGCTCACCGCCTACGATGCCAGCTTCGCTGCGCAGTGCGATGCGGCCGGAGTCGATGCGGTGCTGGTCGGCGATTCGCTCGGCATGGTTGTGCAGGGCCGCGAAAGTACGTTGTCGGTCAGCGTTGACGACATGGTTTATCACACTGCGGCCGTGGCGCGCGGCGTGGCGAGCGCATTGCTGATCGCCGATATGCCGTTCATGAGTTTCCGCGATGCGGACACGGCGTTGCGCACGGCCGGACGCCTGCTTGCCGAAGGCGGAGCGGCCATGGTCAAACTCGAAGGTGCGGGCTATGTGCTCGATGTGATTACTGCGCTCGCGCAGCATGCGGTGCCGGTGTGTGCCCATCTGGGCCTGACGCCGCAAGCGGTGCACAAGCTCGGCGGCTATCGAGTGCAGGGCAAGAGCCGCGACGCCGCTGCGCAACTTCTGACCGAAGCACGCGCGGTAGCGGACGCGGGCGCCGACCTGCTTGTGCTCGAATGCGTGCCCGCGACGTTGGCCAAACGCATTACCGCCGAGATTCCGATTCCGACGATCGGCATCGGTGCCGGTGCGGATTGCGACGGCCAGGTGCTGGTCTTGTACGACTTGCTCGGCATCACCCCGGGTAAGCGGCCGAAGTTCTCGAAGGATTTCCTTGCCGGCCGCAGTTCGGTCGGCGAGGCGATCCGCGCCTACGCCGAAGCGGTGCGGGGCGGATCGTTTCCGGCCGCCGAGCACGCATTCTGATGGATGTTTTTCATTCTGGCGCCGACCTGCGCGCTTGCGTTTCCGCGTGGCGCCGCGCCGGTGCGCGCGTCAGCTTCGTGCCGACGATGGGCAATCTGCATGCCGGACATTTTTCGCTGGTCGAACTGGCGCGCACGCACGCCGACAAGGTCGTCGCCAGCGTGTTTGTCAATCCGACCCAGTTTGGTCCGAGCGAGGATTTCGCGAGCTATCCGCGCACACTCGACGCGGATCGTGCCGGACTTGCCGCGCACGGCTGCGATGCATTGTTCGCGCCCGGTGTAGAGGAGATGTATCCGTTCGGTGCCGCCGCGAGCGTGCGCGTGGAGGTTCCGCAAATCACACAGACGCTGGAAGGCGAACTGCGTCCCGGCCATTTCGCCGGCGTCGCGACAGTGGTGACGAAACTGTTCAATCTCGTCCAGCCCGACGTCGCCGTGTTCGGTCGGAAGGATTACCAGCAACTGCTCGTCATCCGGCGCCTGGCCGAGGACTTGCGCTTGCCGATCGAAATCGTGGCGGCGCCGACGCGACGAGAAGCGAACGGTCTGGCCATGAGTTCGCGCAACCAGTACTTGAGCGCCGAAGAACGTGATCGCGCCGCGATCATTTATCGAACCTTGTGCGCGATGCGCGAACAATTGCACGCCGGGCGGGCGGTGGCGGAAATCGAAGCGGATGCACGTGCCGCGCTGGAAGCGGTCGCTACGAGTCCGGATTACGCCACGATTCGGCGCGGGTCGGACCTGGCCGCGCCGGATCCATCCGAGCGCCGCGGCTTGATCGCACTGATTGCCACGCGCCTCGGCCGCGCGCGCCTGATCGACAACCTGCTCCTTGATCACTAGCTTTCTCGGAATGGCTGTGGTATTCTCACCACTGCCATCGGGATTTTTGCAACGCTCGCGCGTTGCCCCAGGCTAGCAGGGCGGCATCGTTCTGGTAATCGTCACTCCGATAATTCAGCCCTCGCTGAATAAGCGAGGGTTTTTTTTCGCCAGATTGCAGCATTGCCCGGGTATTCTCGGCAAGCCGACTTGCCCTCGCGGACATCGCGCCGCATAATTTGTGCATCGCCGCATCCATAGTCGTGAGCGATTGTTGCTTAATTGCAACAATGCCGCTCCATCGTGAGTACGCCATGCAATTGAACCTGCTCAAAGCCAAGATCCACCGCGCCAGCGTCACCCACGCCGAATTGCATTACGAAGGCTCGTGTGCGATCGACGGCCTGTTGCTGGACGCGTCGGGAATCCGCGAGTACGAACAAATTCACATCTACAACGTCAACAACGGCCAGCGCTTCGTCACTTACGCGATCCGCGCGGACGAAGGCTCGGGCATCATCTCGGTCAATGGTGCCGCCGCCCATCGCGCTGCGCCGGGCGACATCGTGATCATCTGCGCCTATGCGCAACTGGGCGAGGCCGAGGCTGCACAGTTCAAGCCGACCCTGGTATACGTCGACGCGCAGAACCGGATGAGCCACACGAAGAACTCTATCCCGAAGCAGGCGGCGTAGAGTTCTGCCGCCCGATCGCCCATTGGACGTGCTCGCGCACCAGGGTGGACGGGTGATTGGCGCGTGAACTTAGTGCACTGATGACGGCCGTGCTTGGCGGCGCATTGCCCAGCGCCACCGCGATGTTTCGGAGCCACTGTTCGTGGCCGATGCGGCGGATCGCCGAGCCTTCGGTGCGGGCGAGGAATTCCGCTTCGCTCCAGCCGAACAACTCGGCGAGTGCAGCGCCGTCCAGTC
>DATIVQ010000125.1:0-11617 GCA_035465735.1 Rudaea sp. | reverse complement strand
AGAAGCATCACGCCGTTGTAGACGACGACCTTGATGTTGTTGTCGTCGCGGGTGAGTTCGCGGTGCCGGTTGATCGCATCGATCGCGCTCAACTGGATGTTGCGGTCGCTGAGCACCGTGCCGACCGCGCGGCGGTCGTGCAGGGCATGCGCGCCGGCGATCGCGCCGCCGGCGACCACGGCCACGCAGCCGTGCAGCAACGGCACGAGGAGCAGGAATAAGGCAAACCTATACATTGTCACTTTTCAACATGCCTCGAATGCGTTGCGGATCCAGTCGAACTGCGGTCGTTGCGGCGTACCGCTGCAACCGACCACGTCGAACCGGCACGGCTGTTCGGCGCGGCGCGGATGCGCCAGAAGCCAGACCTGCGCGGCGTGCAGAAGTTTCGCGCGCTTGGACAAGCCGACGGTCGCTGCTGCGTCGCCGCGCGCGGAATCGCGACGGAAGCGCACTTCCACGAACACGGTGCATTCGTGCTCGTCCATGACCAGGTCGATCTCGCCGAGGCGGCAGGTGAAATTGCGTTGCAGAGTGCGCAGCCCCGACTCGTGCAGATGCGCTTCGGCCACGGCTTCCCAGGCACTGCCGATGCCGCGTGCCGTCATTGCGGCGCGGCGCTGGTCTGCAGGCCGCCGGCGACCAGGCGTGCCGCGCCGTTGTCGAACTGCGCCCAGGTGAGTAGGCGCTGGATGCGGCCGAGCCGGTCTTCGGCGAGTTGGCCGGTGGCGCCCGGCAGATAACTGTCCGGATGCTGCGCCAGCCAATCCATGTATGGCAACAGCCGGTATGCATCCATGCCCATCGCGAACAGGCGTCCGCCGGCGCCGCGCGCACTATCAAGTACGCGCACTATTTCTTCGTGGCGGGGCAGGCCGAGTGTTGCGTCGAACAACCACGGCGCGTCGCAGAAGCGCACGCCGTCGAGGTCGCGGTCGAGGCCCGGATTGTAGTTACCGGCGTAGATGTGCGAGGTCGCGAACACGGGCACGTTCGCGTAGCCGGCCAGCTTGAGCTGCGGCAGCAGCAGGCGCGCTTGCTGCGGACGCATGCTGATGAAGATTCCCGTGTCGATCGCGGCAGGCGGCGCGGCGCCAACCGCAGGTGCGACCGGCGCCGCGCCGGGCAGGGACGGCGCGGCACTCGAAGTCGGCACGCTTGCCAGCGTCTGCTGGATCATGGCCGAATAATTCACCTCGCCGTTTTCCACGCGCGCCTCGCCGAGGATTTGTCCGTTGCGGCTTTCGAACTGCGCACGGAACGCGAGTGCGGCGCGTTCTGCCCAATCTTCGGTCGCAGTGATGACGATGGCGTGCGTGATGCCTTGCTGCAGCATGCTTTCGGCGGCTTGCGCGGCTTCCGCATCCGGATTCAATCCGAACGCGGCGCTGCCCGGCGGCGGCGTCTGCGCGCCGTCCGGCTGGTTGAGTGCGAGCACCGGTACCGGCAAGTTGCCCTGCGCGAAGACCGCCGAGACCGCATCGCGGGCGAGCGGACCGACGATGCGGTCCGCGCCGTCGGTGACGGCTTTTCGGTACGCGGCGACGGCGTCCGCGGGCGTGCTGCCGGTGTCGTAAACCACGATCGGCGCGCTCTGGGCGTTGTCGTCGGCGAAATGGGCGGCGAAGAATCCGTCGCGCACGGGCTGGGCCACGGCCATCAGCGGACCGCTCGCGGGCAACAGCAGGGCGATGCGATGCGCGGGCGCATAACCTTCACGCTGCGGTGGCTGCGTGCCTTGCTGGATCAACGTGCCGACCGGCTGGTTCGGATGCAGCACGACCACGGGCAAGGCGCTGCCGCTGGCGTGCAGCGCCTGATCGAGCCATGGCCGCAGCGGATCGCCGGGTTGCAGCGCGCTGGCCTCGCGGCGCAGTGCGTCGGGACGCATGGTATTCAGCGTGGCCACGATCTGCGCTTCGTTCTGCGCACGGTCGTTGCCGCCGAGCAGGCGGTCGAGGTCGGCGCGCGTGCGTGCGCTGTCCAGCGCGTCGCCTTGCGCGGCCTGCGCGCGGGCGCGCAGTTCGAGCGCGCGCAGGCGCAGGGGCGTGGCGAGATCGGCATCGGCAAAGCGCAGGTCCTTCAATGCTCCGTCCGGGTCGCGCCGCGACAGCGCCACCTCGGCGGCGAGCAGGTCGTAGCGGATCGGCTCGTCGCCCTGCAGTCCGTGGCGGCGGACATCCGGCAGCGTGCGCGCCACCGCATCGATTTCGCCGTTTTGCAGATACGCCTCGGCCGCACGTAGGCGGTAAAACGCGCCATCGCGCGGATGCGCGTCGGCGAGCGCGAGAAAATCGCGCGCGGCTTCGTCGAAATTGCCTTGGCTGTAGGCCCGTTCCGCTGCCACCGCATCGGGTGCTTCCCGGCGCGGCGCGCCAACCTGCGCGCATCCGGCAATGAGGAGCGCGAGGCAGCAAAACGAGACCGGCAAACCGCATCGCAAGATCATGGCCGCATTCCTGGCGTCATTGCGGGCATGATACTGGATTGCGCGCGACGGGCGAGGCACGGGTTAAGCTTGCACTCATTTTGCGGAGAACGTGATGACTGCCTTGGGATCGGAAAGTCCGCGGTCGGGAAAACTGTGGATCGTGGCCACCCCGATCGGCAACCTGGACGATCTGTCGCCGCGCGCGCAGCAGGTGTTGCGTGACGCGGACCTGATCGCCGCTGAAGACACGCGCCACAGCGCTACGCTGCTCAGGCATATCGGCAGCGGCGCGCAAACGTTCGCGCTGCATGAGCACAACGAACGCGAAAAGTCCGACGAACTCGTGCGGCGCCTTCGCGAGGGCGCGCAGATCGCGCTGATCAGCGATGCCGGCACGCCACTCGTCAGTGACCCGGGTTATCGCCTCGTGCGCGCGGCGCGCGCGGCGGGCATCGCGGTGAGTCCCGTGCCCGGCGCGTGCGCGGCGATCGCGGCCCTGTCGGCGGCGGGGTTGCCCAGCGACCGTTTCGTGTTCGAAGGCTTCCTGCCGGCCAGGTCCGCGGCGCGGCGCGCGCACTTGCAGGCACTCGCGGGTGAGACGCGCACGCTGGTCTTCTACGAATCCAGTCACCGCATCGCCGAATGCCTGCGTGATTGCGCGCAGGACTTCGGCGGCGCGCGCCGGGGAGTGCTCGCGCGCGAGCTGACCAAGCTGTACGAAACCATCCTCGACGGCACGCTGGCGGATTTGTCCGCGCGCGTGGCTGCCGATGCCGACCAGCGTCGCGGCGAATTCGTGCTCCTCGTCGCCGGGGCGGATGCCGGTGACGCAGCGGAGAAACTCGTGCAGGGTCGGCGCGTGTTCGAGATCCTGCGCCGCGAGTTGCCACCCAGCCGCGCGGCAAAACTTGCGTCGGAGATAACCGGCGCGCCGCGCAGGATGCTTTACCAAACGGAGCGCAATTCCAGTGAAGAGGATGCGAACTAGCCGTCATTTGACTGCGAACGTGCTGCCATGTTGATCGCCGACCACGAAACCTTGCTCGATCGTTTCCGCAAATGGGAGACCGAGCGGCGCGATTCGGTGTATCTCACGCAGCCGTATCCTGACGGTTCCGTGGTCGACCATACCTGGGGCGAAGTGGGTGACCAGGCGCGGCGTTTCGCGAGCTATCTGCGCTCGCTCGGGCTGCCGGCGGGCAGCCGCATCGCCCTGCTCGGCAGGAACAGCGCGCACTGGATCATCGCCGATCTGGCCATGATGATGGCGGGCATGGTCAGCGTGCCGCTGTATCCGGCGTTCAGTGCGGAGGCGGCGCGTTACGCGCTCGAGCACAGCGAGGCGAAGCTGTTGCTGCTCGGCAAGCTGGACGGAGTCAACGACAACTGGACCAACATTGCTGCGCAGTTGCCGCCGGACTTGCCGCTTGTCGGTCTGCCGATGTCGCCGCGCAAGGATGTGCCGCAATGGCACGATCTGGTCGCGCGGTATGCACGGCTCGAGTCCGTACACGCGCCGCGCCTGGACGAACTCGCATCGATCGTCTACACCTCGGGAACGACCGGCCAGCCGAAAGGCGTGATGTTCGCCTACGCCAACTTTACCGCCGCGTTTCTCGCGATGCTGCGCAGCGACGCGTGGGATATGCGCCCCGAAGCGCGCGGCTTTTCCTACCTGCCGCTCGCGCACGTGGCCGAGCGGGCCGCGGTCGAAACCGCTTCGCTCGCCTTCGGGTACCGCGTGTTCTTCGCCGATTCACTGCCCACGTTCACGCGCGATCTGAAGCGCGCTCGCCCGACCGTGTTTTTCTCCGTGCCGCGGCTGTGGACGAAGTTCCATCTCGGCGTCAACGAGAAGATTCCGCCGGCGCTGCAGAGAATCCTGTTTGCGCTGCCGATCGTCGGCACGCTCGTTCGGCGCAGGATCCTGCGCGAACTCGGACTCGACCAGGTCCGCCTGGCGTTTACCGCCTCGGCGCCGCTGCAGGAGAACCTCGTGCGTTGGTATCGCGACCTCGGCCTGCAACTGCTCGATATCTACGGCATGACCGAGAACTTCGCGATATCGCACGCGAATCTTCCCGACCGCGTGCGCATCGGTACGGTGGGAAGGCCGCAGAGCGGTGTGCAGGCGCGCATCGCTGAAACCGGCGAGATCGAGGTGAAGAGCCCGGGCCAGATGGTTGGCTACTACAAGCAACCGGAGCTGACCTTGGCGCAAACGACCGCCGACGGTTTCTTCCGGACGGGGGATTGCGGCTGCGTCGATGCCGACGGATTCCTGACCATTACCGGTCGCGTCAAGGACATATTCAAGGGCCTCAAGGGCGAGTACGTCGCGCCGGCGCCGATCGAACAGCGACTCATGGCTCACCCGCGCTTCGAGGCAGCCTGCGTTGCCGGGGCGGGGCTGGTGATGCCGTTCGGCTTGCTCATGCTGTCGGCAGAAACGCGTGTGGCACTGGCTGCCGGCAAGCTCGAGCGCGCTGCCTTGAACGCGGAATTGGAGGACTTGCGCGACCGCGTGAACGCGTGCGCCGCACCGCACGAGAGGTTGCAGTTCCTGGTCGTCGTGAAGGACGACTGGACGACGCAGAACGGCATGCTGACGCCAACGCTGAAGATCCGTCGCAACGCGATCGAAGCGGGTTACGCGGGTCGCGCCGCAGCGTGGGCGGCGCTGGGACAGCCGGTCGTGTGGGAATCATGATGATGCGCCCCGCGGCCATGCCTGCCGTCACGGGCGCGGGCGATGGCGACGTGAATCGAGGTATCGACGCGATTCAGCGTACGCCGGCCGCGACGCGGTAAACTATGCGCGGAGTCGGCCAGACAGTCGCGTCATCCGCGAGGATGCCGAGGAAAGTCCGGGCTCCACAGGGCAAGGTGCCAGGTAACGCCTGGGCGGCGCGAGCCGACGGAAAGTGCAACAGAAAGATACCGCCGATGGCCGGGCATTCTTCGGAATGCTTAGGATCAGGCAAGGGTGAAATGGTGCGGCAAGAGCGCACCGCGAGTCTGGCAACAGACCGGCACGGCAAACCCCACCTGGAGCAAGACCGAATAGGGGAGCAATGACGTGGCCCGCGTCGCTCCCGGGTTGGTTGCTTGAGGCGCGCGGCGACGCGCGTCCCAGAGGAATGGCTGTCCACGACAGAACCCGGCTTACCGGCCGACTCCACTTTTTCTATTTTTCCACTTATACGCAAAATATACATTGCTTTGGCGCGGACCAGATCCGGCCGTGAATGTTGCGGCGCAACACGGAATAATGACCGGTATCAGACGCCTGTCCGATAAAAAATCCAGCTAATTCAAAAGACTTTTCCGGACTCTTGAGAAGTCACTCGAAATTTCTAAAAACCTGCGCTTTCCCATTGATCCGCAAGCAAATTTTTCCTTGACAGGGTCGCTCGTGCGGTCTACTGTTCGCGGTAGGTGGGATTTCGTGGGTTTTGGTGGGAAATGTTCCAGGGCGAAACCGCAATCACGCTCGACGACAAGGGCCGACTGGCCCTGCCGACTGCCTATCGCGAGGCGGTGGCGAAGGCTTGTGCCAATCGCATGGTGTTCACCTACAACCCGTTCGAGCCGGGCTGCCTGTGGCTGTTTCCGCATGGCGAATGGGAAAAGGTGCGCGACCAGGTCAACGCGTTGTCCGGCGTCAAGCGCGTGCACCGCGACATGCAGCTCAAGCTGATCGGCGCGGCGGCAATCGTGGAACTGGACGGCAATGCGCGCGTGCTGGTGCCGGCAAGCCAGCGCAACGCGGCGGGGATCGAGAAGAAGGCGGTGCTGCTCGGCATGAACACGAAGTTCGAGCTGTGGAGCGAGCAGGCGCACCTGAACAAGATCCGCCAGAGCATCGGCGAACACGAATTGTCCGACGAAATGCTGGACCTGAGATTGTGACCGCGACGTGCCGCGCCGCCTGGACGATGCCAATGGCCAATGACGCGCACGAACCGGTGATGTTGCGCGAGACGCTGGAAGGGCTGTGCATCGGCGACGACAGTACCGATCTGGACGGTACCTTTCTGGACGGCACCTTCGGACGCGGTGGACATGCGCGCGCGATCCTGGAGCGGATGGGGCCGCGCGGTCGCTTGCTGCTGATGGATCGCGATCCGGCGGCGGTGGCGGCCGCGCGGCGCGAGTTCGGCGCGGATGCGCGCGTAGCGATTCGCCACGGCAATTTCGCCGAATTGGCCGATTGGGATGCGACGCTGGCCGGGCTCGACGGCGTGTTGCTGGACCTGGGCGTGTCTTCGCCGCAATTGGACGATGCGGCGCGCGGATTCAGCTTTCGCGCCGACGCGCCGCTGGACATGCGCATGGATCCAACGAGCGGGGAAAGTGCGGCGGAATTTCTGGCGCGGGCGGACGAGAAAGAGATTGCGGACGTGTTGTGGAATTATGGTGAAGAGCGCATGAGTCGGCGCATCGCACGCGCGATCGTCGCGCAGCGGCGCAGTGCGCCCATCGCGCGCACCGGCGAATTGGCGGATCTGATTGCCGGCATCGTCGGCCGGCCGCCGTCGGGCAAGCATCCGGCCACGCGCAGCTTCCAGGCGCTGCGCATCGCGGTGAACGGCGAGATGGACGCGCTCGCGCGCGGCCTGCGCGGTGCGGTGGCGCGGTTGCGCACCGGCGGGCGCCTGTGCGTGATCAGCTTTCATTCTCTGGAAGATCGTGCCGTCAAGCAGTTCCTGCGCGATCAGTCGCAGGCGCCGCCCGCGCGCCGCGGCTTGCCGCCGGCGCAATCCGCGGCGTTGACGTTGCGCCTGATCGGCCACGCGCGGATGCCGGGCGACGCCGAACTCGCGCGCAACCCGCGTGCACGCAGCGCGGTACTGCGCGTGGCGGAGAAGCTCGGATGAAAATGATCGGCGCCATCATCGTGCTGCTCCTGCTCGTAGCCGCGGTCGCCAGCGCGATCGGTGTGGTCTACGCGCGCCAGCAGAATCGCCTGCTGTTCGCCGAACTGACGCGCCTGACCCACGAGCAGGACGATCTCAATACCGAGTTCGGGCGTCTCGAACTCGAACAGGCAACCTGGGCCGAACCCAACCGCATCGAGCAGATCGCGCGCGGCCAGCTTGGCATGGTCAATCCCGGTGCTGCCGACACCGTGGTGGTCAAGCGATGAGCGCGCCGAGGTCCTCATGCTGCTGACCTCGCATCCGGCACCGCCGCGCACGCGCAGCAATGGCGCGCGCGTGAAACCGCGCGCGCCGTCGGTGAATACGCGCGGCCGCTTGTACGTCGCGCTCATGATGCTGGTTCTCGCGGCCACCGCGCTGATCATGCGCGCGGTCGACCTGCAGGTCGTGCGCAAGGACTTCTACCAGCAGCAGGGCGACGCCCGCTTCCTGCGCGAAGTGCCGATTCCGGTATCGCGCGGAACCATCTTCGACCGCAACGGCGAACCGCTGGCGGTGTCCACGCCGGTCGAATCGGTCTGGTGCGATCCGGGCCAGGTGCTGGACCAGCCCGAGCGCATTGCGGAGCTGGCCCGTGCACTGGGCGTCGACGCCGCTGCGTTCAAGCAGAAGCTCGAGCAGCACCAGGATCGCGAATTCCTGTACCTCAAGCGCCAGCTCAATCCCGACGATGCGCAGGCGATCCTCGCGCTCGGCATTGCCGGCGTGTCCAGCCAGCGCGAGTACAAGCGCTTTTATCCCGGCGGCGAAGTCACCGCGCACGTGCTCGGCGTGACCAACATCGACGACCGCGGCCAGGAAGGGCTGGAACTGTCTTTCGACGACTGGCTCGCCGGCAAGCCCGGCGCCAAGCGCGTGATCCGCGACAACAAGGGCCACATCGTCGAGAACGTGGAACTCGTGCGCGAGCCGAGACCCGGACGCGACCTGACCTTGTCGATCGATCGCCGCATCCAGTACCTAGCCTACCGCGACCTCAAGGCCGCGATCATCGACCATCACGCCAAGTCGGGTTCGATGGTCGTGCTGGATGCGACGAACGGCGAAATCCTCGCCATGGTCAACCAGCCCTCGTACAACCCGAACGCGCCGGCGGCCGATCCCGCCTACCGGCGCAACCGCGCGGTGACCGACGTGGTCGAGCCGGGTTCGACAATGAAGCCGTTCACCATCGCGACCGCCTTGCAGAGCGGCAAGTGGACGCCAGATACGCCGATCGATACCAATCCCGGCACGTTCGTGCTCGCCGGGCACATCATCCGCGACGTCGCCAACCATGGCTTGCTCACCGTCACCGGCGTTATCACCCATTCGAGCAACATCGGTGCGGCCAAGATCGCGCTGACGTTGTCCGGCGAGGACATGTACGACATGGACCATCGCTTCGGCTTCGGCGAATCCACCGGCAGCGGGTTTCCCGGCGAATCGCCGGGATTGCTGCCGCCGGCGCGCAGCTGGGGCGTGATCGAGAAGGCCACGATCGCCTACGGCTATGGATTGAACGTGACCACGCTGCAGCTCGCCCAGGCCTATGCCGCGCTCGCCGATGGCGGGCGCCTGCGCCAGCCCACCTTCGTCAAGGACGTGGAAAACCCGGCGGTGGCGGTGATCGATCCGCAACTGGCACGCACCATCGTGAAGATGCTCGAGACCGTGGTCGCGCCTGGCGGCACGGCATTGCGCGCGGCGGTGCCGAACTATCTGGTCGCCGGCAAAACCGGCACCTCGCGCCAAGCCGTGGCCGGCGGCTACGAGAGCAAGTACATCTCGTTGTTCGCGGGCATGGTGCCGGCGAGCAATCCGCGCCTGGTCGCCGTCGTGGTGATCCATGATCCGCAGGGCGGCTATTTCGGTGGCACGGTTTCCGCGCCGGTGTTCAGCCAGGTGATGACCGGCGCGCTGCGCCTGCTCGATGTGCCGCCGGACAACGTGCAGCACTGGTACGCGGGCGGTCCGGATACCGGCGCGCCGATCCAGGCGGGCAGCAAGGCGCCGGATTATCCGCCGGGCGACACGAGCTACGAGGAGGCGGTGCCATGAGCGCCAAATCCCTGCGCGAGTTGCTCGCTGGAATCGCCGATGTGGCGGGCGACATCCGCGTTTCCGGCCTCACCCTGGATTCACGCCGCGTGCGTGCGGGCGACGCCTTCATTGCGCTCAAGGGCGCGAGCGCACACGGCATCACGTTTGCCCCGGCGGCGTCGGCGCAGGGCGCTTCGGCGATGATCGCCGAAGGTCCTGCGCCCGTCGCTTTCAAGTGCGCGAATTTGCCGATTGTGTGGATCGACTCGCTGCGCGATCGTGTCGGCGAAATCGCTGCGCGCTTCTTCGATCGGCCTTCCGCCGCGCTGCATGTGATCGGCGTGACCGGCACGAACGGCAAGACCTCGATCGTGCAATTGCTCGCGGCGGCACTGCAAAATCTGGGTGCGCGCGCGGCGACCATCGGCACGCTCGGCGCGGGGCTCGTCGGCGCGATCGAAGCGGGCGAGCGCACTACGCCGGATGCGATCAGCGTGCATGGCCTGCTCGCCCGATTCCGCGACGCGGGCGCGAGCCATGTCGCGATGGAAGTGTCTTCGCACGCGCTCGATCAGGGCCGCGTCAACGCGGTGGATTTCGAGGTTGCGGTGTTCACCAACCTGACCCGCGACCATCTGGACTACCACGGCACGATGCAAGCCTACGGCGCGGCCAAGGCGAGACTGTTCGCGTGGCCGGGATTGCGCAGTGCGGTAATCAATGTCGACGATGCATTCGGCCGCGAGTTGGCGACGCATCTTGCGGATCCGGTACAGCGCCTGCGTTACGGCATCGACGCGACGGATGCGGAAATCCGTGCCGCGAGCGTGCGCACGCACGGCGACGGCCTTGGCTTCGATCTCGTCACACCTTGGGGCGAGGGTGCGATTGCAAGCCGCCTGCTGGGCCGCTTCAACGTCTACAACCTGTTGGCGGTCGCCGGTTGTCTCGGCGCGCTCGGGTATGCGTTTGCACAGATCCGCGCTGCACTGGAGCGCCTGCAACCGGTGGCTGGGCGAATGAATCGTCTCGGCGGCGGCGCGCAGCCGCTGGTCGTGATCGACTACGCGCACACGCCGGATGCTCTGGAACAGGCGCTGACGTCCTTGCGCGCGCATTGCACGGGCAAATTGGTTTGTGTGTTCGGCTGCGGCGGCGAGCGCGACGCGGGCAAGCGCCCGCAGATGGGCGCGATCGCCGAATGCCTCGCCGATGTCATCGTCGTCACCGACGACAATCCGCGCGGCGAGGACGGGGACGCCATCGTCACGCAAATCGTGGCGGGGTTCGCCGATCCGCAACGCGCCCGCATCCAGCGTGACCGCGCCGTCGCCATCGCGCTGGCGTTGCGCGAGGCGCGCGCCGGCGACATCGTGCTGATCGCGGGCAAGGGCCACGAGCCGTATCAGGAAGTCGGTGGCGTCAAGCGGCCATTCGACGATGCGGGCATCGCGCGCCACGTACTGGAGGCGCACGCATGAATTTGCGCCTGACCGACGTGGCGTTATGGTCAAAAGGTGCATTGTACGGCGCCGATATCGAGGTTCGCGGCGTGTTTACGGACACGCGCAAGCCGGTCGCGGGCGGCCTGTTCGTCGCGCTCAAGGGCGAGCATTTCGACGCGCACGATTTCGTGGCGCAGGCCAGACAAGGCGGCGCGGCGGCGGCGCTCGTCGCCCGGCCCGTCGCCGTCGACCTGCCGCAAGTCGTGGTCGCCGACACGCAGCTCGCGCTCGGCGACCTCGCCAGCGCGGTGCGCGCGCAATGCCGTGCGCGCGTGGCCGGCATCACCGGTTCCAACGGCAAAACCACGGTCAAGACCCTGCTTGCCTCGATCCTGTCGGTGTGCGGCAAGACGCACCTCAATGCGGGCAATCTGAACAACGAAATCGGATTGCCACTGTCGATCCTGGCCATGCCCGAGGACGCGCAATTCGCGGTGTTCGAGATGGGCGCGGGCAAACCGGGCGACATCGAATATCTGGCCGCCATCGCGCGTCCGGAAATCGCGGTGGTCAACAACATCGCACCCGCGCACCTGGAGCGCATGGGTTCGCTCGAAGGCATTGCCGAAACCAAAGGTGCGATCTATGCGGCGTTGCCCGCGCATGGCACCGCCGTGATCAATGCCGATGATGCATTCGCGGACTACTTCGCGGGCGTTGCCGGAACGCGGCGCGTGTTGCGCTTCGGAATCGAACACGCCGCCGACGTGCGCGCC